>DASWHH010000130.1:0-2506 GCA_036398295.1 bacterium | reverse complement strand
GTTGCGATTGAAAATTCGAAAAATTGAGTTGGAATCGACGTCTGTGGAATCGCAAGTGCAAATTGCCGAGCTGCAAAGTCGGGTTCAAAAACTTGAGGACGAATATGAACTAAAAGAGCAACAGCTTGAATCCCTGTATGAAAAGTCGCGGCAATATTTTTTGACGATGGCAACGGCCGATGGCCGCGAGAAAGACATCAAGCTCTTTGATATCGTACGGATTTATCAACCCAACACTATGAGTTTTTTACGTAAATCCGGATTTTATGCCAGCAAAGTTTGGGAATTTGTCTCCGGCGAACCGCGTGAATCAAACACCGAGGGCGGGATTTTCCCGGCCATCTTTGGCACCGTGATGATGGTGATGATTATGAGCGTAGCTGTTGTTCCGTTCGGAGTTGTGGCAGCAGTTTACCTGCGTGAATACGCCAAGCAAGGGTTTCTGGTGCGGCTGGTTCGCATCGCCGTCAATAATCTCGCCGGCGTGCCCTCGATCGTTTATGGCGTGTTCGGCCTGGGGTTCTTTATTTATGTCATTGGCGGCACCATCGATCAACTTTTCTATCCCGAGGCCCTGCCGACGCCGACTTTCGGCACCGGCGGCATCATGTGGGCTTCATTGACGCTGGCACTGCTAACGGTGCCAGTGGTCATCGTCGCGACCGAAGAAGGCCTCGCTGCCGTACCACGCGAGATCCGCGAAGGTTCGCTGGCCTTGGCCGCAACCAAGTTTGAAACCTTGTGGCGAATCGTCTTGCCATCAGCCATGCCCGGCATTTTAACCGGTCTGATTTTGGCAGTGGCGCGGGCCGCCGGCGAAGTTGCGCCGCTGATGATCACGGGCGTGGTGAAACTCGCACCAACCCTGCCGTTGGATGGCAACTTTCCGTTCTTGCATCTCGAGCGCAAATTCATGCACCTCGGATTTCACATCTACGACGTCGGGTTTCAATCTCCCAATGTTGAAGCGGCCATTCCGATGGTCTATTCCACGACGCTGCTGTTGTTAGTGATCGTCATAATGTTGAACATTGTCGCAATTTTCATTCGCAACCGCTTGCGGAAGAAACTGGCGTACGGAGTTTTTTAATCTGCTGATTTTGCAGTGAAATTCGGCTAACCTTGAAATAGATAAACATGGGAGTTTTCGCAACCAATGAAAGACGAATTGATGGACGCGGCCCAGGTCAACCAGGCGGAAAAATCTGCAGCGAGCAAGTTGGAGGAGAGCAACAACCACAGGCTGGCCTCCGATGTGCAGCAATCCGCCGTCAAAGCGCGGAATCTTTTTTTTAGTTACGGCCAAGGCTGGGCACTGAAGGACATCAGCCTCGAGATTCCCAACAACCAGGTAACGGCTTTTATCGGTCCATCCGGCTGTGGAAAGAGTACGCTGCTGCGTTGTTTCAATCGGCTGAATGATTTGATCGACGGTTCCAGAATCGAGGGTAAAATTTTTGTTCACGGCACCGATATATACGATCCGAATCTTGACGTCACCGAGTTGCGAAGACGCATCGGTATGGTGTTTCAAAAATCCAATCCCTTTCCAAAATCCATTTATGAAAACGTTGCCTATGGTCCCCGCATCAGCGGAATCAAGAATAAAGAGTACCTGGATGAAATCGTTGAGAAGAGTTTGAAAGGGGCCGCGTTGTGGGACGAGGTCAAAGAGCGGTTGCATGAAACCGCTCTCGGACTCTCTGGCGGACAGCAGCAGCGCCTTTGTATCGCCCGGGCAATCGCCGTGGAGCCGGAAATCGTTTTAATGGACGAGCCGTGCTCGGCTCTGGACCCCATTGCCACCGCGAAAATCGAAGAGCTGATTTTGGAACTGAAAAAAGATTACACCATTATGATCGTGACCCACAATATGCAACAGGCAGCCCGCATTTCTGATCGAACGGCTTACCTCTGGTTGGGACAACTCATCGAGTACGATGTCACCGACAAGATCTTCACAAACCCAAAAGAAAAATTGACTGAGGATTATATTACCGGAAGATTTGGTTGATCATAAAAGATTGAGTCATTATCTTAGAAATAATGAGGGGTAACGACGAGAAGCAGAAATTGTCGGAATGTTCTACCGCTTTCGAGATATTAATCGTAATTAATCGGGATAGAAAAAATGGAACGTCATTTTGAAACCGAAATCCGCAGTCTGAAGCAGGATCTGATTAAGATGGCAGGCCTGGTAGAGGCCGCCATTGATAAAGCCATCCTGGCTTTGAAGGAGCGCAAGGACGCTCTGGCGGACGAGGTGATTGCCAGCGACCAGCAAATCAACCAGCTTGAGATCTCCGTGGAAAACCAGTGTCGTTCTCTACTGGCGCGTCATCAACCGGTCGCCATGGATTTGCGGTTCATTCTCTCGTGTGTGAAAATCAACAACGATTTGGAAAGGATGGGCGACCACGCGGTGAACATCGCCCAAAAAGCCCAAATGTTAAGCAAAGTTCCGCCGGTCAAACCACTGATAGATATCCCATACATGGCCAGTCTG
>DASWHH010000129.1:0-5281 GCA_036398295.1 bacterium | reverse complement strand
CCGAGCAAATCATTATTTTGCAGTTTGGCAAACCGGTGGGAGCCCTCATCAAGGAAGCCGGCTTGCATTTCAAAGTGCCGTTCATTCAGTCGGTGGTACGATTCGAGAAACGGGTACTGGAATGGGATGGCGATGAAAATCAAATTCCCACGTCCGACAAAAAATATATCTGGGTGGATACGTTCGGGCGCTGGCGCATCGTGGATCCGCTCAAGTACTATCAAGCAGTGCGTGGCGACGAACGCGCAGCCCAAAGTCGACTCGACGATATCATCGATAGCGCCACTCGCAACTTCATTTCGGAAAATCTTCTCATCGAAGCGGTGCGTAATACTAACCGGGAATTAAAAACCACCGTTGAAGAAGAGGGTGGATTCGAGCTCGAAGGCATCGATCAGAAAATTGCGAAAGGACGTGACCAGATCACCAAGCTGATTCTGCAAAAAGCGGCACAGGCGATGCCGGAGTTTGGCATCGAGCTGCTGGACGTGCGAATCAAGCGGATAAATTACATTGAGGAAGTGCGTCAAAAAGTTTATGAACGCATGATTTCGGAACGCAAGCGGATCGCGGAAAAATCTCGTTCCGAAGGCCAGGGCCGCAAAGCGGAAATTGAAGGCGAGCGTGAAAAGGAATTTCAGATCATCACCTCCGAAGCTTATCGCAAGGCGCAAGAGATTAAAGGTAAGGCTGACGCAGAGGCCACCCGCATTTATGCCGAGTCCCTGGGCAAAGACCCGGATTTCTACTCGTTCATCCAAACATTGGAGTCATACAAAAGCACCTTCACTACGAACACGACGTTGCTCTTGAATACGGACAGCGAGTATTTGAAATATCTCAAGAGCCTGTCGAAATGAAGAAGCCCGTGCTGCTGCTGGTGGGTCCGACCGGCGTTGGCAAAACGGCCCTGTCGTTGGAGCTCGCGACGGTTATGGATTGCGAGATCGTTTCTGCGGACTCGCGACAAATTTATCGCTACATGAACATCGGTACCGCCAAGCCCACGCCCGAACAGTTGCGGCAGGAACCGCACCATTTCATCGATATCCGAAACCCCGATGAATATTACAGCGCCGGACAATTTAGCCGCGAGGCCCGGCAATGCATCAATGACATTTTTTCCCGTGGGAGGCAGCCGATGGTGGTGGGTGGATCGGGATTGTACATCCGGGCGTTGGTGGATGGGTTATTTTCGCCGCAGGTATCAAATGAGAGGGTGAAGTCTGCCCTGAAAACAAGAGCACGGCAACAAGGCATCTCCGTGCTATATGAAGAGTTGCAGAAGGTTGATCCTGTTACGGCCAGCAGACTCAATCCCAGCGATACCCAGCGCATTTTGCGCGCCATCGAGGTATATGAATTGACCGGACGGCCGTTTTCCGAATTTTTGGAAATGGCGCCTCAACCGGCTGCGTTTGAGCCGGTGTTTATCGGCTTGACGATGGAGCGGTCGGCATTGTATGCGCGCATAGAGAGACGGGTAGATGACATGCTCGCCAGCGGCTTCCTCGACGAAGTGCGAGTTCTGAAAGGACGGGGCTATGGCCTTCATCTCAACGCTCTGCAGACGGTTGGCTACAAAGAGGCGTTTTTGTTTTTGCAGAACGATTTGAGCTATCCCGACATGATTCGGCTGATGAAGCAGAGATCGCGTAACTACGCCAAACGCCAGCTGACATGGTTTCGTAAGGATGACCGCATTCGCTGGTTTGAATTGACCGCCAACCTGTCGATCACGGACATTTCGAACTCGATTGTTGGCACCGTTAACCGACGCCAACTCGCTGAAAAATAGCTTGACTTTTTTGGGCGATTTTTTATTTTGGTGTATACGAACGCGAATGTAGCTCAGTTGGTAGAGCACTGGCTTCCCAAGCCAGGTGTCGCGGGTTCGAATCCCGTCATTCGCTCTATTCTTTTTGGCCGTAATCTTACAAAAAACAGTGATCTCGTACCAGTAGGGCTATTTGAATTTGTCGTCAATTTTCTATTATTTCTGAACGTTTTTGGTTGTTTTCGGTCTAATTTGCTTAGATACTGCTTAAATATTTGTGGCGTAACTTCAAGAGCTGTATTACCGAATCATGAAGGTATTACAGCTTTTTTATTTTACCAGCTTGGAGCCTGTTGTTAATCTTACCTACCTCTCCGTAAGGGTACGAGAAGAGCCTAATAACTGCTCTGGAGGTGGCTCGTTTGAAATCTTGCCTAATGCACAAAAGATGGCAAAATGTGGCCATGAAAAAACTTGTAATAGTAGAAACCTTTCAATAACTTTTCACAACAAACTGAGGATTAGTTATGTCCGAACAATTAAAGCAAATTGAAGAGCAGGCCCTTTTGCTTCCCGCAGAGGATAGAGAAATGCTGGCTAATAGACTCTTGCATAGCCTTGATGATGCCCCTTTAACCGATGTTGATGAAGCTTGGATCGAAGAAGCCGAAAAACGCTACCAGAGATTCACGGCCGGCCTTAGCAAGGGAATTCCCGGAGACAAAATATTTGCTGACATTCGGCGAGAGTTAGGTTGGCAAAAATAATCTATGCTCCAGAGGCCAAACTCGAGATTAAAGAGGCAGCCGCATACTATGAAGGCTGCAAAAATGGGCTTGGTGAATCCTTCTTGAGAGAACTTGAGTTGGCTATCGATGACCTGTCCCGGAGTCCTTTCCGATGGAGGCGAATTAGCAGAAACTTCCGGCGCCGTCTGTTGAAGAGATTTCCATACGGTGTGATTTATGTAGCAGATGATGACGAGATTTTTATTGCGGCAGTGATGCACCTCAAACGAGAGCCAGGTTATTGGAAGAAACGAATCAAGAAATAGACCCTTCAAATCCAATCTCTGCTCAAAGAATGAACGGCCGTAATCCGTTAATCGTGATTACGGCCTTTTTTGTTTTTGGCCAAGAGCGTTGTATCCATGATCAGGATGGCTACTCGGACACGACACATTAATACTACAAGATAAACCATCATCAGAATAATTACAAGCAATGTCATTTGAACGAGGCGTCATCGTTCGTCAATCGTTCATCTTGAGTTACAAACAAGTTGTTGAGTTTAACAATAATACGTTTCTCGGGACCGGCGGTGACGCTTAGCCCCTTAATCCCGCTGGCAGCGCTGCTGCTGCCCGGGGTGAGAGTCTGTTGGTCTCGAACTTCCAGATGTTTTCACATAAAAAGCTCCGCACGACGGGGCTTTTTTGTTATCTTTTCAGAAATTAAGCTTGCGCAGTCAGCCGCAATTGTTTATATTTAACGTGTTGTTTTTACTTTAGGAGCGAAAATGAGTCCAGCTCAGCCAGCCAACCGAAGGAACCGCCATGCAACCTCGAAGAGTGGCGGCAGGGCCAAAACCTTTCAGGCCGTTCTTCAAAGCATCTGGGTCTTGTTTTTATTCGAAGCGGTCCTGGCGCAATCGTTGACGCAAAAACTAGACAACAGTAGCTTGGTGGACTGGGCGAGGTGGGTGGTTCGTGCCACTGGTAACAGCGCGGTATCAGGTGCCGAGCGTACCCAGAAAGTCGAAGCCCTCGAGCGGGCCAAGATTTCAGCTGAACAAAATTTGTTGGTGGCCTTACGGCAAATCAACTTGAACGCCAACGTCCAAATCCATGACATGATCGACAACCAAAGCATTTCTGAGTTGGACCTCAGTTCCCTGGTTCAGGGTTTTACCGTGGTCGACACCCGCTCTATGTCCGACATGTCCATCGAGGTTGACGTTGAGTTGCCCCTTACCGGTGAGCTTCTCAACCTGGTGTTGCCTAAAGAAACCGGCAAAGCCCCGTTGCGGCTCACCAGCACGCCACTCTGTCCGTGTTGCGGGCAGCCCTGGCCCGAGCGGAGGGCCGTGCCAGGGGGGATAAAATTCATCGTCCCAAGCGAGGGGCACACCACGGAAAAGGGCCTGCCGTTCACCGGATTGCTAGTGGACGCCCGCGACCTGGAATTGCGACCGGCGGTGCTTTCAAGAATTTGTAACGAGGATGGTGAAGAAATTTATGGTGTCGGATTCGTCACGCGCCAGATAGCGCTCGAGACCGGGCTGGTGGCATTTCGTAAAGATCGGAATCTTCGGGACGGTCGCGTTGGTGCCGATCCCTTGATCATACGGGCGCTCAAGACCACTGGCGCGCTAAACTCGGATATAGTAGTTTCCAATAGTGACGCCCTGATTATACACGCCGCCGCTAAAAGTCAAAATTTTCTCAGTCAATGTAAAGTGGTGATTTTTATTTAACCGACATCAGGAGGATACACGATGAGCAACAAGTTTGTGCGACTCGGATTAACCGTACTGGCATTGTTCACTTTCGTCCACTCAGTTGTGGCCGGGACCGATGATAAGAAGCTCCGGATTAAGAAGCGCGTCGCGGTGTTCATTTTTGACGACAAAACCGATCGTTCTTATGGGTGGTGGAATCAAAAGGGAGTGGGGGAAGGTATCAGCGACATGCTTACTACCGAATTGGTGAAGACCGGCAATTACCGGGTCGTCGAACGACAGGAATTAGATCAGATTTTGAAGGAGCAAAATCTGGGACAATCGGGGATTGTGACGGCGGAAAGCGCGGCGGAGCTCGGCAAAGTTTTGGGCGTGGAATTGGCGGTGATGGGCGCCGTAACCGAGTTTGGCTACAAGAAGAGTGACACCGGCGGCCGTATCAAGAATTTTGGGTTGGGCGTCTCCAGCCAGTCCGCTACCGTTGCCCTTGATTGCCGCATGGTGAATACCAGCACAGCCGAGATTCTCGCCGCTGAGAACGTACGCAAAGAAAAATCCGCCAAAGGGCTGAAAGTCGATACCAACAAAATCGACTTTCGCAGCCAGAAAGACTTCGACGAATCGCTCGTAGGCAAAGCGGCGCGCGAGGCGGTGGAGGGTGTGATCGAGTTGATTAACAAAAACGCACCTAACATCCCATGGCAGGCTAAAGTGGTGACCGAAAAGAACGGCCAGGTGTTTATTAACGTCGGCGCGACCTCCGGCATCCGCGCCGGTGACAATTTTTTTGTGTATCGCAAAGGGGAGGATTTAGTGGACCCCGACACCGGCTTATCCCTCGGCAGCGTCGATACCAAAATCGGCGAAATTAAAGTTGCGAACGCGGATCTCGGCGAGGGCAAGGCCGCGCAGTGTTCCGTTGTCAGCGGCTCCGGTTTTCAACGCGGGGATTTTGTGCGGCTGGAGTAACGCAGAGGGACCTAGCGCGGCAAGGCCGCCCGCCTGCGCAGGCAGGCAACCAAAGCTTTAACCACGGATTTTTCA
>DASWHH010000128.1:0-3318 GCA_036398295.1 bacterium | reverse complement strand
TCCTCTTTAGTGGAAAACATCGCAAAGGGCAGGATCGCCAGCGGAATCTTGCCGATGAAAAACGTCACCGGTTTGGCGACCACTTTGTCCCCCATAATCACTTTCATTTTATTCCCCTTAAAGTGAAAGTGCGGTTCTTCGTTTTCGCAGGTCGAATAACGGCCGTTGACGACGTTGAATTCCTGGGGCTCGACGCGCTTGACGGTCTCGCCGGTGTAGTAGCCGTCTTGAAACTGCGTGCGCCCGCGCAGAATTCGCCCCCGTTCGGATTTGAAATTGTACTCCATGCGATCGCCCACCATTTCCTCCCGGCCATCGGTAAACACCGGCCGACCTTTTAGTCGGGACGAAAGCGTGTCAGCACCATTGCTGTTGCTGCCATTGCCGCTGTCGGGTAAGGTTTCCGCGATTAGCGTGTTGTCATTCCAGATCACCGTTATTTTACCGGCCTTGACGGTGATGTTTTTGTATTTGACGGTGGCATCACCGATCAGGTGGGTTTCGTTTTTGTCTTTGAAAGTATCGACGATACGGGCGGAATAGGTGACCGTGGTGTCGATGCCGGCGTCGGCGGGTTTAACCTCGCTTTGGCTGGTGTCACCAGCCGCTACTGCCGGCTCCACCGCGAGCAGGTCGGTTTGGGCGGAAGTTGAATCCGCCCGTGAGGCATCCTGGGCATGGACAACATCAGCCGCCGCGTAAGCAACGACGGCAATGGCTACAATCAGAATCTGTCGGATCGTTTTCATTCTTAAATGTCGTGCCGTCAGTCCAATCTTCCGTAATAAACTCTCGTGATATATTCGATGGTCACTCGTCCGTCCACTTGATGCTGATCGAACAAGGTGTGCAGCTCATCCATCAGCGGTTGATATTGGCCGTGACCTTCAGTTGGAATGTACGAGGAAGAGAGTAGTCGACCTTTCAACCCAATAAAGTCGTGATGCTGAAGGTTGGCAAAGGTTCTTCTAAAAAATGAGTTGGGGTTGAAAAACCGACCGATGGCATTTTCATCGACATTTCTATGATTGATTTTTTCGTAGTCAATGCTGTATCGCAGCAACAGGTTCTCGTAATTTCGCAGGAAGGCTGTGGTGTCCGTTTCGCGATCGTTCCAAATCAATGCTACCCAGCCTTTAGGTTTTAAAATCCGTTGAAATTCGCGGCGCGCTTTCTCCGGATCGAACCAGTGAAACGCCTGTGCCGCCGTCACCAAGACCACGCTTTGACTCTCTAGATGAGTGATCTCCGCCGTGCCACTAACACTGTGGAACTGCTCGTAATTGGCGAGCAGCCTTTCCCCTGCAGCACGCATGTCCGGGTTCGGCTCAATGCCATGGACGGTGTAGCCTCTTTTCAAAAACATTTCCGTGAGAATCCCGGTACCGGATCCGATGTCGGCGACGCTGGCACTTTCCGTGAGTCCGCATTCAGCCACCAGAAGGTCAATGACATCGGCGGGATAGCCCGGACGATACTTGATGTAATTTTCCACCCGGTTGGAAAATCGTTGTGTTGGAGTCAGGTTTTGATCCATATATGTTGCTCGCCAGCTCACAACCACTCGTTCCCGGGTTTTACTTGGGAACGAGCGCTTCACAGGAACTCGGGTTCCGTAACAAAGTGGAGGCACTCAGCCCGTTCTCAAAACGTTCCCAAACAAAGTTTGGGAACGAGAAATATGCGTCAAAGTTTGGGAACGAAGAGCGTCTCTCGCGTGTGAATGAGTGAATTAGCCAAAACGCTCTTCAGTCCATGGATCCCCATGCATGTGATAACCATAACGTTCCCAGAATCCCGGTTGATTCTCCGCGAGGAATTCGAGGCCATTCAGCCACTTGGCGCTTTTCCAAAAATATAATTTCGGTACCACGAGACGCATCGGCCCGCCGTGCTCGGAATCCAGAGGCTCGCCATTGTATCTGTACGCCAGCAGCACGTCGTCGTCCAGCAATTCATCGAGGCGCATGTTGGTGGTGTAACCGCCATAAGAGTGCTCCATTACAAATCTGGTCTCCGGCTTTGGCTGGATGTGTTGCAAGAAATCTCTAAACAGCACGCCCTGCCAGGCAGTGTCTAACTTGCTCCAGCGAGTCACGCAATGGATATCGGTTTTGATGGTTGTGGTGGGCAGCGCTGTAAACTCTGTCCAGCTCAGCTCGATCGCTTTTTCAACCAGGCCAAACACCCGCAATCGCCAGGTGTTCAAATCGATGCGCGGGGTTGCGCCATAGCTTAACACCGGAAATTTGTCGGTCCTATATTGACCTGGCGGAATGCGACCTTGTTCTCCGCCGTCGCGTTGGCGTTTGGGCTGGGCCTGCCGCAGGCGCTGGACGCGTTTAATGGGATCGAGGATTGACATACATGCTCCTTATTGTTGTACGATTCTCAAGGTGTTTAAATGCCACGCACTTTGAAAGTGCGTGGCATTTTCACCACCTCATATTAAAATCCCATTGTCACGGCTTTTATGCCAGCTTTTTGGCAAATTTGGAATACACCGAATACGTCGACGTTGCATCGACACAGTCGATGTACTCCAAAAATATTCAGGTTGTTTCCTGGCTCATCTGGCGAAGCAAACGCCGGGCCATCCCACCGAGTAACAGCACGGCGAGGATCAAAGTTCCCCACAGAATCCAATGCTTAGGGTCGCTGCCCAGTGCCGGCGGCCGCAAACGCGATTCCCCTCCCAGCGAAATCCGCGCACCGGTCTTCGCCGTTTTGATGCCGATGGCATCCTGTTGCTTGAGCGCGCTCAAAATCTCCGGTTGCTTTTCAACGGCCTGCTCTCGGGCATTCCCATACGCCAGGGTGAAAGGTCCCTCTCCTCGCGCCACAAACAACAGTTGCTGCGGAACCCAGCCGATTTCTAATTGCGGCTGACCCTCTCCCAACCCGCCACCCGACTGCTCCACCGTCATGCGCCACTGAGGATCGCCTCCCGAATAAACTGCTTCTTCAGGGTTCACAATTTCTTTCTCATCTATTTGCAAATGATAAATCAATACGCTGCTGCGATGGCGCCATTCCTCGCGATCGGCGTTGCGGGACCAGAATACGACTTGCGCGATGGTATTTTTCTGCGGCAGCAGAAGTCGCAGACGATCCACCGGCATGTATCCCGCGCTGGTAAAATGATATTCGCCGGGCGCGCTCTTTTTCAACTCAGCTGTCAGGGTCTGCCATTCGCGCTGCGGCTCGATGGTTTGATTAGCCAGGTCGGCTGCAATCGCTGGCAGGGTGGGGATGACCTCGCCGTCGGCTGACGAGATACGAAAATACTTGGCCTGGGTCGGATTAAAGGAGATCCGG
>DASWHH010000127.1:0-2527 GCA_036398295.1 bacterium | reverse complement strand
AAAATTATGGACGCGTTTTTCATCGTATTTGGAGGATTAACGGTTTTTGCTGTTGTTATGGCGATTTACATCCGTTTTCAGGAAAAAAAGGAAAAAGCCAAACCAAGTAAATAGTATGGCGAACCATTCCCGTGACGAAATCTTTCGGCTGACCCACACAGTCGCCTGTGCTGGCTGAGCGTCCAAACTCAGCCCAACGGAGTTGCGGCACGTGCTGGAGAAGCTGCCTAAAGCTTCACATCCGGATCTGTTGGTGGGACTCAACACCATCGACGACGCGGGTGTATTCCGCCTCAGCGACGATCTGGCGCTGGTGCAGACCGTCGATTTCTTCACGCCGATTGTGGACGATCCCTACACTTACGGCGCCATCGCTGCGGCCAATGCCCTGTCGGATGTTTATGCCATGGGCGGCGAGCCGCTGACCGCGTTGAACATCGTCTGCTATCCAAAGGGCACAGTCAGCGCGGAGATGCTGTCGGAAATTCTGCGCGGCGGATTTGACAAAGCCGCCGAAGCCGGTTGCCTCATCGTCGGCGGACATTCGGTGGAAGATAAAGAGATGAAGTACGGTCTGGCGGTCACGGGTAAAATTCATCCCGAGAAAATCCTAACCAATGACAACGCCCGGCCCGGCGATGCGCTGGTGCTAACCAAGCCTCTCGGCACGGGCATCGTCACCACCGCGTTCAAACTCGGTATTATCCCGGATGAATTGTACCGCTGCGTCACCGACTCGATGTTAAGACTCAACAGCATCGCCTCGAAGCTGGCGGTGAAATTCGGCGCCCATGCCTGCACCGACATCACCGGCTTCAGTTTGTTGGGACATGCGTGGGGCATGGCCAGGGAAAGCAAGGTTGGGTTCGTCCTCTACGCCAATCACATTCCAATTTTCGCCGGCACGGAAGATCTGGCGGAACAGGGATTTCTCACCAAAGGCGATCGCAGCAACCGCGAATACCTGCAAGGCTATCTTCATTTCGACAAAAATCTATCGCAGAATCTCGTACGGGTTTTGTATGATCCGCAAACATCCGGCGGACTGCTGATTTCTATTTCTTCCGAAGTCGCCGATGAGTTGGTTGCCGAGCTACGGCAGCAGGGCGTAGCGGATGCACGAATCATTGGTCGAGTCACCAAAGAAAATTCGCAGCAGATCACTGTTGTTAAGGCGTAACGCAATCCCGAACCGTCGTCGAACTTCGGGGTTGTGAACTTGAGGTTTACTAAACCTTAAAGCTTTAGTAAACCTGAATATCCCATTAATCCATGATCCATTACTCCAATTCATTCGAGGAGGGGTGTATGCCCAGGCTTCAAAAACTCACCGAAGAACAATTGCGTGACCTGATTTTGACCATTCCCAAAACCGACCTGCACGTTCACCTCGATGGCTCGCTGCGGCTTGAGACCCTCATCGAATTATCCAGGAAAGAGAATCTCCAGTTACCAAGCTATACTGTCGCGGGACTGCATCAACGGGTGTTTAAAGAAAAATACGCCAACCTGGTGGAATACCTGAAGACCTTCGGTTATGCCGGCGCAGTGATGCAGAAACCGGAATATTTGGAGCAAATTGCTTACGAGTTAGCCGTGGATAACCAGGCCGAAGGCGTACGCTACGTTGAAGTGCGGTTTGCGCCACAACTTCATATCAACAAAATTATGGATATGAAACAGGTATTGGTCAACGTGGACAAAGGTCTGCAGCGGGCGCAGAAGGAATTCAACCGTCAAAAGAAAATCAGTGATGGCAGTGAGCCGCCGTGTCATTACGGCATCAGCGTGTGCGCCCTGCGCTCGTTCGGCGCCTACTCCGAATACTACGCCAACTTCATCAACTCGCTGGCCTATTCGGATATGAGAACCATCACCAGCATGTGCTCATTGGAGTTGGCAAAAGGCACGGTGAAAATCCGCGATGAAGCGGGTTTGCCGATTGTTGGCTTCGATCTCGCGGGCGCGGAAAAAGGCAATCCCGCCAAAGATCACTGGGCGGCGTTTCAGTACGCGCACGAAAACTTCCTGGCCAAAACCGTGCATGCCGGCGAAGCCTACGGTCCCACCTCCATTTTTCAAGCCATCACCGAGCTGCACGCCGACCGCATCGGTCACGGACTTTTTCTGTTCGACACATCGAAAGTGGATGACAAACGCATTCAGGACAAGAAAAAGTATGTCGAAGCCCTCTGCCAGTACATCGCCGACCGCCGGGTGACTATCGAGGTGTGTCTCACCAGTAATCTGCAGACCAATCCCACCTGGAAGGATATCAAGCGTCACTCCTTCAAAAAAATGATAGACCACGAATTAAGCGCCACCATCTGCACCGACAATCGCACGGTCAGTAAAACCACGGTTACCCAAGAAATTCTGTTAGCGCTGGATAATTTCAACGTTTCCCCAACGAAATTGAAGAATACGATTGTCTACGGCTTCAAGCGCAGTTTCTTTCCGAATTCGTATTCCGTGAAGCGCGACTATGTGCGCCAGTGCATCGATTATTATGAGAAGGTGGTGCGGG
>DASWHH010000126.1:0-4720 GCA_036398295.1 bacterium | reverse complement strand
TCGCTTGAGCACCTCAAGGAGATCCTTCGCTTCGACATGACTAATTTTTAGACAGCCCCTACCAACAAAGCAAAATACTATGCGCGATAAAGCTACCATAACCGCTGAAATCAACATCAACCCGACCAGCCGGGGGCTCGGGCGATTATCCGAGGCGTTGATCAATCGCGGCCTCATCAGCGAGGAGATGATCCAGAAGGCGGCGGACATCCAGAGCCGGGAACCGCGCTCGGCCAAACGCAAACTGATCGACATCCTCATTCAGGATTTGAACGTCGACCACAACGCCATCTATGTGGAAATGGCGCGGCTTTATGGGTTTCAGGTCATCGATATTTCTAAAGAAAATGTCGATCGCGATCGCATCGAGTTCATCAAAGAGATCATCTATACGATGCCGGAAGAGGTTTCCGCTGAGATGCTGAACAAGAAGATTCTGCCCTATAAATGGCATGAATACAAAAAGAACGTGCTGATATTGCTCACCGGCGATCCCACCAACCAGGAAATTTACGAATATGCCAAGCGCCTGGAGGTGGCCGACGTCGATGTTGCTTACGCGCCGATCGAGCGCATCGAAGAGCTGATTCACGAGATTTTCTATTCCAACAATGAGTTCCTGCAAAAGATCTTCGACGAGTCGCAGGAAGCGGAAGTCTTCGACGATCAGAGCCGGCAGATCGATGAAGAAGCGCTGGATGCGGAAATCAACAAAAGCCGGCTGACTAATTTAATCGAAGGCATGATGGTAGAGGCGGTGCGCAAAGGCGCCAGCGACATTCACGTGATTCCCCGGGAAGGCAACGTTACGGATTTCTTTTTCCGCGTCGATGGCAAGCTGCAGCGCTGGTACTCGCAGACGGAAATCAAACCCGAAGCGGTAGTGGCGGTGATCAAAGACCGTTCGATCAACATCGATCGCTTTGACCGTTCTTCGGCGCAGGACGGTTTCATTCAAAGAAAAATCGACAACTACTACATCCGTTTCCGCGTGTCGGTGATCCCGATTGTCGGCGTGGAATTTGAGCGCCGGTTCGAGAGCGTGGTGATTCGTATCCTCGACGACCGCAAAGTGATCACCAGCCTCGACAAGTTGGGGCTGCACGAGCAAGCGCTGCAGGATTTTCGCAAAGCCATCGAGCAGCCACAGGGCATGATCATTCTCACCGGCCCGACCGGCAGCGGCAAAAGCACGACCCTGGTGGCGGCGCTCAATCATGTGATGGATCCCAGCCTCAACGTTCTCACAGTCGAAGAGCCGGTGGAATACCTGCTGCCCGGTTGCCGGCAGGTGAAGCTCAACCCGAAATTGAATTTTGATCAGGCGCTGCGCTCGATCTTGCGTCACGACCCCGACATCGTGATGGTCGGTGAAATTCGTGACCTGAAATCGGCGGAGATCGCCATTTCTCTGTCCAACACGGGGCACTTGACGTTCTCAACGTTGCACACCAACGACGCACCCAGCGCCATCTCCCGGTTATACATGTTGGGGGTCGAACCGTTTTTGATCGCCAACGCCATCAGCCTGGTGATGGCGCAGCGTCTGGTGCGCAAGCTGTGCGACGAGTGCAAGCGCCCGACGCAGAACCCCGATCCCGAGCTGCTGCTGCGCATGGGGTTCACGCAGCAGGAAATCGCCGACACGGTATTTTACGAACCGGTGGGCTGCGGGCTCTGTTTCGAAGGCTACAAAGGCCGCATCGCCATCAGCGAAGCGCTGCTGTTCAATAAAGAAATCCGCCGCGAAATTCTCAGCGCTAAAGACGACATCGACGAAGAAGGGCTGCGCAACATCGCGGCGGCGCGCGGCATGTTGCCGCTGCGCGACTCGGGCAAAGAACGCATCAAGCTTGGCATGACCACGATGCAGGAGATCGTCGCGGCGACCATGGAAGCGTGATTTTTCAAGTCCCCTCCCAGGGAGGGGATTTAGGGGTGGGTCGAAGGCGAAATGATATTATGAATGGGACACACCCCGTCGCTGCGCGCCACCCCTCTCAAGAGGGGATTTAAAACTACCCTCCCCTTCTTCGGGGGAACGACTGGGGGGTCAAACCAATGGTTTAGACATGGATTCTCAAAATACCCGAGACATTGTCAACAGTGTTTCGAAAGCGATCGTCCCCCACCTGTTAGGTGAGAGTCGCTGGCTGTTCATCAGCAACCTGCTTGAAGATCAACCCGATGAGAACAAGCTGGCGCTGAAAACCCATTTCGATATTTTTCTTATGCGGATGAAAGAATTAGAAGCCTCGGACATCGATCTCGGCGGGCCGGGCTGCCGCAACCACATCTGGTTCCGCGTCTTCGGCAACAAGGCCCCGGACACGGTGCTCGGCGAATACGCCATCGACGAAACGGACTTGTTGATTTTGAACCTGCTGACAGAATCCGAACGCAAACAGCTGTTCAACCAGCGTTTTTTGGACATCTCCTATCGCGTCTTCGATAAAGAGCGAAACCTGTGGACGCGTTTCCGCGCCAGCTTGTATTTTGACCTGACGCACCTGGCGGTGAACATGCGCCGTATCAACGATCAGATCCTGCCGTTCCCCAAATACGCCTTTCACGAAGAAGTGGCTAAAGTGCTGAGTCTGAAATATCAACAATCGGGGCTGGTGCTGATCACCGGCATCACCGGATCCGGCAAGAGTACCACGCTCGATTCGATCATCGATGCCAACAACCGCACCATGGAAGCGCACATCGTGATCATCTCCGATCCTATCGAGTATGTTCATAAACCCAACAAATCGATAGTGAAACACCGCGAGGTGGGCCGGGATGTGCACTCGTTCAAAGAGGGCACGATTCAAGCGTTGCGGCAGGACCCGGATATCATCATGATCGGCGAAATGCGCGATGCCGAAACCATCCTCACCGTGCTGGAGGTGGTGGACAGCGGCCATAAAGTTTTCTCAACGCTGCACACCTCCTCGGCAGTGGAAAGCATCGACCGCATTTTGGGTGAGATTCCGCCCAACGAGCAGAACCGCATTCGCACGCGGCTGGCGGACGTCTTGAGCTGCGTTATTTCCCAAAAACTCGTTCCCAGCGTCGATGGCAAGCGCCTGCTCGCCAAGGAGGTGTTAATCGCTAACTCGTCGGTACGCACCGCCATCCGCAACAACAACACCAACGAAATTTACCAGATCATTCATCAATCGGGAGACCAGGGCATGAACACCATGGAACAGGATTTGGCCCGGCTCTATGCCCAAAATACGATTTCCTACTTCGAAGCCTATATCAACTCCAACAACAAAAAGCGCTTTGAAGAATTGGTGAAGTACAACTATTGAGTTCCTGATTTTGCATGAAAACAAAATATGCCATAGGACTTGCCGTTAACGGCAACGAAATTCGCGCCGCGTTTCTCAGCCTCGTGCGCGGGAAGGCCTGCATCGAAGCGCTGGAATCGACCAAGCTCGACTCGGCGCTGGAAAGCAGCCCACAGTCCGAGCACAAACACGAATCGCTGAACGATCTCGAGAAAGCCTTTGATATACCCGAACCCAAGCTGCACGAAGACGAGCCAACCGGCGCGTCGGACAAATCACCGAAGGACAACAACATCGGCCTGATCTATTCCCTCGTCGATCGCTTCCAGCATCTCAAAACCATGGTCGCCGTCAACACCCCGGTCTTGACCGTAAAATATGATTTTCTGGATGGGGCCGCGATCGCGCAAGACAAAAATCTCAAAAAGAAAATCAAAGAAAGACTCAACATCTGGAGTAAGGACGACGAAGACGGCCTGCGCCGCAGCAACTACCTCGAGGTGAGCGACGGCAAAATTCTGCAGGTCGATTACGAGCATCACCCACCCATCATTGAGCTGGTGGAAGAGGTGAACCAGTTCCGCGCCGGCAACATGAACTTAGTGCTGATGGACTCTAACGAGCTGGCCCTGGTGGACCTGGTAAAGGAAATCTACAAATTCAAGAAAGACGAAATTACCGCCCTGGTTTACGTCGAGCAGGATTTTTCGCGGGTGATTTTTCTCAAAGGCAAGAACATCTATCACATCACACCCATCATCCACAAAGGCAGCATGTCCGATGACGTTCTGGAGGTGATTTACAGCCGCGTCATCTTCGCGCAGGATCACTACTTCATCCCCGAGATCAACAAGATTCTGGTGGCCGGCCATTCTTCGAAGCTCAAGGCTAAGTACTACTTCCGCCAGAAGTTTCCATATGCGATTACCGGCTATCTCAATTCTCGCAAAATCCAATCCAACCTGCGCTTCAAGGATCGCGGACTGCTGTTTTCGCGCTACGCGATCGCCATTGCGCTGGCCTGGAAGGCGCTGCAGCGCAACGTCGTCAAATCCAGAAGCAACCTGCTGCCGGAATACCTGCTGGAACGCAATCGCATGCCCAAGCTGGCGATTCACGGCTATTTGCTGCTGATTATTCTGGGGGCGACAGCGTTTGGATTTACCTGGGTGCTGGTCTCCAAAAACCTCGACCTGCGCAGTGTGAAACAGAAGATCAGTACGATGAAAAATCAGATCGAAAACAACAAATCCTTGACCGAGCGCATCAAATCATTCGATAGTCAGATCACCGATCTCGAAAAGAAGCTCAGCCTGGTGGACGATTACAGTGAAGGCTATGACGATCCCATCAACTTTTTGAAACTGCTCAACGAGGCGATGGCCAGGACGGGCGGTATCTGGCTGAAAGATTTCCGCAAACAGGGCAACTCGGTC
>DASWHH010000125.1:0-3411 GCA_036398295.1 bacterium | reverse complement strand
CCAAGAGAGGGGGCCGGGGGGTGAGTTCGATAGGGGCTACCGGAAATGCCCAAGCTCATAGACGTACTTCCCCTATCTCTGCAAGAGATTAAGAGTTGTTTCTTTCACCAAACCTCACTGCTTTCATAGAAATCTTGACATCACCGGGGTCAGGGGTGGGTCATTCGTTGCAGAAGAAATCCACGAGGTACCGCACCCGCTATTTGTGTTTTGAGTTATATGGAATGACCCTTTCCGATTCATTTGTCCGTTTTTGATTTGACGCTTCGAAAACCCACCCCTAAATCCCCTCCGTTGGAGGGGACTTTGGCCCTTATGAAACTTGACGCGTAGCGGCGGTCCTGATTCCCCTCCTGGGAGGGGAATCAACTTGTTCTTAAAAATGCAGGTTCGTTTGATTCGGCAGCTTTTAATATTCCACCTTGATCTCAGCCGGAAACACCCCCACGATTATTTCTTTGGCGTCGTACGTTTTAATTTTCTTACCGTTGACCACCACTTTCTTTGGCGCTTTATCCTTGAAAGACTTGATTCGAATGTTACCTTCCGGCATTCTTAAATCTCCGGACAAACCAACACTATAGGATTTTCCAACCTTTTTAATAGAGTAGTTGATTCTTCCGTAATACGTGGGAGCCTGTCGGAGTTCCACGCCCTCGGGTGAATCTATCCATTCCGGAAGCAATCCCGCCGCGATGACCAGTGAGCTATCCGATTCATCTTCGTAAACAAATAAAGCGCGCAGGGCGTTGATGTAATCGGAGCCGACCCAGGTGTGGGGCATATCACCGATGAACTTCGGTGCTTTCGGGTCGCGCCAGACCACCTCTGCCCAGTGATTCCAATCTGTGGGACGTTGATGGGAAAAGAAAAAATCGAGGAGTTCGTGCGATCGTGATGGTTGTCCCAGAAAAACAAACGTGCCCACCAAACGCAGCTCGTACGGGGTGTAGTTCACCCAGTCTGAATCGGGATCCCGGCGTTGCTGGAAAAACTGGTAGTAACGGTCAAAGGTGTTTTGCAGAAGGGGCTGCGGCAATTTGCGGTAAATGTTACAGGGCGAAACGGCGATGGTGGTCGAGGTGGCATCAAAGTCTCCCAACTCCACGCAGCCCGGAATAAAATCGATGGCTTTATAGCGGGTCGCCAGCTTAATGGAGTTGATGAGATTTTCTTCAAAGGTGTTTGTCAGTCTTTCGAGCTTTTCGGCCAAATCATGTTTTCCCAACAGCGCGGCAATGGTTACGGCGTCACTTAAACCGCGGTAACCCCAGAAATCATCCCAGTACGAGTGCATGGGTTTGGCAGAGTAGCCTTCGTGGCTGATGGACTCCGGCAAGAGACCATACAGGGCGCGCAGGGAATCGCCGCCGTTTTTGTAATAATCGGTGCTGCGCTGGGCGATAAGGGATTCGAGATACACCACCGCGTTATCGACCTGTTCAAAATGGTCGCGCAGAAAAGTGGTGTCGCCGGTGAATCGAAAGTACTGTAGGAGCCCAAAAATGAATTCGCCGGTGCTGTCGTGTTCGGGGACCGGGTCGGCGCCGCGCTGGTCAACCACGCAGGGCACCTTGCCGGTGTCATACTGGTGCGTCGCATACCAACTGAAAAACTCCTTCACTTCCTCATTGAGGCCCATCTTCAGTAACGCCGAAGACGTCAACGCCCCGTCGCGGATCCACGAACGCTCGTAGGAACGCGAGCCCGGCTGAATCCCGACACCATCGCGATTGATGAGGATGTACGCCAGGTTGCTGCGCAGGGTATGGATCAAGCGGTCCCCCGACGGCGGCAATTTAAAGTCGACGCGATTGACCTTGGATTCCCAAAAATTTACCGTCTCAGCGAGTCGATCCGCAATCAACTTTGCGATCTGCTCATTGGGCAGCGCGATCGGTTGCACATCTTCCGTTGCATGAAACGGTACCGCAACAAAAATGGTTTTCTCTTCATCAGGATGCAGCTGAAATGCGAATCGCAATCCAGCAGAGGCAAGACTCATGTGATCATTCACTTCAGTTTGAGGCGGGATTTGATTGCGGGAGAGGTATTCGCAAATATCGCCCTGATCAAATTCGACCGCGCCAAAGCCATCCGGCGAGGTAAGCGGGACAATAGTTTTCTCTTCGTTTACCCAAATTTGTTGATCGGCATAGCGGATCGACTTGATTTTCGTGGTGCCGCCGGGATTGTTCAAAAACTGCCAGGGCGGATTGACTTGAAACGGCCGGATGGCGAGGAACACGCTGCCAGTGATGGCGGTAGCACCAATATTTTTTAATTTATAACTTACGCAAAGCACCGACCGCTCCGCTTCACCGTTGGCAAAAGCCTGAATTTGCAGCTGAAATTTTTCGTGATACCAGTACACCGACGGTACGGGAAGATAGTCTTTTTCAAGTTGCTGCTGCAACCGGACCTCGTTCCAGGTCACCAACTTGTCGTCGAAGAAAATGAACGGCTCAATCGAGAAGCTGCGCTTATCCACTTCCACCGTACCTTCCTCGTTGATGAGCGCCTCTTTGGTATCGCCGTTCACCCCTACCACGGTCCAGTAAGATTGTTCGTCCAGAAAATACTTTGGGAAAAAACCGCGGGGCTGGTCAGGAGCGATGCGCCGGAAAAACGCTTCCGGCGTGTCAGAAAACTCTACGCCGGCAATTTCCAAATCGCGAATGGCGTATCCCTGATCGCGGCTGCTTTGCATCAGGTCGAGTTTTAAATAGCGCGATTCGCCGTCTTTAAGATTGAGATAGCGCCTGCCCCCGGATCCGCTGGTGACCGTGTAAATGGGCTCCCAGCGTTTGCGGTCCGCGGAGCTTAGAACTGTGTAGCTCCGGGCAAAATCAAGCTCATCCCAGTCGATCATCAGTCCCCCGTATTCACGGTGTTTTTGCAGGTCGATGACGAGGTTCTGTCCCGGTGGGGTAATCGCGCTACGCCAGAGGGTTGCCGGATTATCATCGAGTGCGAGGTGTAGGTCACCGGCATTGGATGAGGCGGTCAGCCTGGGGTCGGGCGGATTGGTATCCGGAACTGCCATTTGCTCAAAGCTGAGTTGATCGAGATAAACCGATCCTTTGCCGCCCGTGGCCGCGGCAATGATAAATTCGATCTTGTCGATGCGCTTTAGATTTCTGTCGTCAGTCGGACCCCAGGCAAAGGCGATGTCCCGTTTTTTGATGGTCACTTTTTGCCACTGTTGCGGAAACTCATAGCTGCGCTGATTCACCCACCAGACGTTGTCGCCGGACTCATCCAGCAATTTGAATTCGAAGTTGTTTACCGGGGCATCGGCCTTTACGTAAAAGGTGAATTTATAGTTTGGTGACAATGCCATCGGAAAGCGTCTTTGAATGCCGCAGTAGCCGGCACCGGCCACAAAATCAAAATCGATGCGGATGCCGC
>DASWHH010000124.1:0-2586 GCA_036398295.1 bacterium | reverse complement strand
CTCATCACCGCCTTCACCATGGTGGAAGCGGAGAGCATCAATCTGTCGCTGAAAAAATCCGCGCTGGGAAATCTGCTGGTGCTGGTGGCCGTGGCCGCCATCACGGTCGCGGTCGATCTGATGATCGCCGTCGTCGTCGGTCTGGTTATCACCGCATTTTTGTTTATCAAAGAACAGATCAACAAAACCATCATTCGCCGAACCTACACCGCGAATTTGATCCACTCGAAAAAAATCCGCAACCAGCAAGCCATGACCATCCTCGAGAAAAAGGGCGAGTCGATCAAAGTCTATGAGCTCAGCGGCTCGATTTTTTTCGGCACCTGCGACAAGCTGTTTGCGGAGATGGAAAAAGACTTCGACCGCTTCTGCATCATCCTCGATTTTAAACGGGTGCACACCATCGACCTCACCGGGGCGCAATTGCTGAAACAGATCATCGACCGGGTGAAAGAAAAGGGCAACCACGTTCTGCTCAGCTACCTCGACCTGGCCGGCAATGTCGACAAACAACGCCTCCGCCGTTTCATGCAGGACGCCGGAGTGATCAAAGCCGTGGGCGAAGATTTCATTTTTGCGGACACCGACCACGCGCAGGAATGGGCCGAGGATGCGATCATCCACAAAGAACTGGCGGCGCAGGTTGAGAAAGAAAACCTGGATCCGTCCAATTTGAGCATCTTCGCAGAATTCGACCCGGAGCAATTTGAAACGATCCGCCGGCATCTACATCCGCTGCATCTGAAAAAATCCGACATCGTTTTCAAGGAAGGCGATCCCGGCGACAAGATTTATTTCATCCTTTCCGGCGGGGTGAGCGTGCTTGCCAGTGTTGCGGACAACGGCCGCGAGCGCCGCATGACCACATTTGGCGAGGGCGTGTTTTTCGGCGACATGGCCATCCTCGAAGGCCGGCCTCGTTCCGCCACCGTCCGCGCCGACAGCGACACCGACCTGCTCTACATGTCCGTGGACGACTTCAAGCACCTCGTGAAAAACGAGCCGCTGATTGCCTCGAAGATGCTGATGGGCATGGCCAAAGAACTCTCGTACCGCCTGCGGCTCACGAGCATTGAAGTGAGGACGCTGGAGGAGTAGAATACTCATACCTTGAAAGCTACAGAAAAGGCATTTAGACAGAACGTTTTCACCATGAAGAATCTGAACACGAAATCCCTTGGGTTGAAACAAAAAGAGGCGCAGTTTGGCCTCAAACTCGAATTCCTAAAAACCCTTTTGAGATTAACGAAAAGCACTCGCAATCGGCTTTACAATGTCTCCAAGATATGTTTGACAAACTCCTGCTACTTTTTGATGGCGTCTTTACCAAGGATTGGGTTCGGGCTATAAAATTAAAACTATGTAGCGGAAGACTCGAAACTATATCAACAGATAGTCTGTGGGGTGGTTATACGCCTGAATCTGATGAAGGCAGTTCATCCTGAGTCACTCGTGCAAACTCGAAACGGAGCCAAATAAATGAAACTCTTCTCCAGCGTCAAAAGCGACCTCGTAGCTGGCATCGCCACATCGGTCATTGCGCTGCCGTGGGCCATTGCGTTCGGGATCGTGGCTTTCGCACCGAACATAACCCTGTCAGGGTTTTGAACCCTGACAGGGTTGTTTAAGCGGCAGAAAGTCTCTGGCATCTACAGGAGAATCGTAAGATACTTCTTGTTTTTGTATGGAGTGGGGCTGTCAAAAAAAGGGTCGAGTTGACTGTCATTCCCGCATGTTTTTGGCGGGAATCTCCTGAGGTCGCGCTCTGGATGCCCGACAAACTTGTACCCGCATGATTTGGCGGGTAAGCATTCGGGCATGACATGACAACGGGCGTTTTGGCCAGCCCAGCATTCACCCAGTCAATGAACTCCAAACGGATTTGGAGCTTTTTCGTAGTCCTGCCCCCTCGTGGGGCATTGTTCCGAGCCCGAAATTATTAGCTCAAAACAGCAGCCCACAAGGGGCCGGGACTACATGAAATGCTGAATTTCGTACGGAGCCAACTTCATGAAACTCTTCTCCAACCTCAAAGGCGACCTCATGGGCGGCGTCGCCACATCGGTTATTGCGCTACCGTGGGCAATAGCGTTTGGCATCGTGGCGTTTGCGCCGCTGGGCAAAGAATACGTGGCGCAGGGCGCGCTCGCCGGCATCTATGGCGTGATCGTCGCGAGCTTTTTAGCGTGCCTCTTTGGCGGCACGCCCGGACAAATCTCTCTGCCCACTGCCGCGGTCTCCGTCATGATCTCGACGATCATCGTCAATCTGCTCAAGACCCCGGAGATCGCCGCATTGGGCGCCAACCAGGTTCCCGTCATTTTGATTTTGATTTCCATCACCGTGCTGTTTTCGAGCGTGCTGCAGGCGGTGCTCGGTTTGTTGGGTGGCGGAAAGTTCATAAAATTCATCCCCTACCCGGTCATCGCCGGCATTATGAACGGTATCGCCATCATCGTCTTCCTTGGACAACTCCGGCCCCTGTTGGGCGTTCCCAATCAAACCGGTCTAATGGACATCTTTGCCGGCAACGCTCCCATCCGGGTTGAGACGATTATCGTCGGTGTGGTGACGATGCTCGCGCTC
>DASWHH010000123.1:0-10501 GCA_036398295.1 bacterium | reverse complement strand
GATCGACAAGTGCATGTTCTTAAAGGTATTAACTTAGAGGTTAATCAGGGGCAGATTGTGGCCATTGTCGGGCACTCCGGCGTGGGAAAAAGCACGCTGTTACATATTCTGGGCGCGCTCGACCGCCCCACCCGCGGCAGCGTTGAGATTGACAGCAGCCAGTTGGATGACTTTACGAACAAGGAATTGTCCCATTTTCGCAACCAGACCGTCGGGTTCGTTTTTCAATTTCACCATTTGTTACCGGAATTCAACGCGCTGGAAAATGTTATGATGCCGAGCCTAATCGCCGGGCAACCGAAACATGAAATTATGGAGCGCGCACAATTCTTGTTAAGTGAGGTAGGGCTGGAACATCGGCTGACGCATCGCCCAAGAGAGCTTTCTGGTGGCGAATTACAGCGAGTGGCGGTGGCGCGTGCCCTGATGAATAACCCGAAATTAGTTCTGGCAGACGAGCCTTCCGGCAACCTTGATCAAGCCAACAGTCAGGCACTGCACGATTTGTTGTGGAGACTGAGCCGGAAAGACCAGCGCACATTTATTATTGTCACTCACAATCTTGAATTGGCGGAAAATGCCGATAAAGTAATAGAGTTGTTTGATGGACGCATCAAAAGGGAACAACTAAACCAGATAGTTTAATATGTTGTGTCAGGTATGCCATGTTGATACTGCGATGATTAAGATCGCCCATATTATCAACGGCAAAAAGATAGAAACGAACTTATGCAGGAGCTGCGCCGAGCAAAAAGGCGTGGATAACCCGTTAGCCACCTTGCCGAACATGTTTGGGAATTTCATTGCAGAGTTTTTAGGGCAAGATGCCCTCAAGCGCAAGAAATCACATGATGGCCGCAAGTGCCCGGGTTGCGGCGCCAGTTGGGAAGCGTTCGAGAAAACCGGGCTTTTCGGCTGCGGCCTGTGCTATGAAACGTTTTTGGAGGATCTCAACACCGTGCTGCGAAGAATACACGGCAGTAATCAGCACATTGGCAGTTGTCCCAAATCGTTTCGGCACGTTGTTGACCAGTCCAAAATTCAGAATTTCAGATCACAACTGGATCGGGCGATTAAGTCCGAGAACTTTGAAAAGGCGGCGGTTTTGCGAGATATTATTCGCGATGCTGAACGCGAGATTGACAAAGGAGAGCACGAAGACGGCATTCTGCGATGAAGTCTGCGAAAACAAATAACGATTTATTCAACTTTGGGCGCTGGCTGACCAACGAAGATGCGTTTTCCGACGTGATCATTTCTTCGCGTATCCGGCTGGCGCGTAATCTCGAGGGGGTTCCGTTTCCCAACCGCGCCAGCCAGGAGCATCTCGAAGGTGTGATCAAAAAAGTAAAGGCAGCTTGCGGCAAAAGTAGACTGCTAACCAGGGCGGCCCATTTTGACATTGGGACACTGAGCGCGCTCGATTCTCGATACCTGGTAGAACGCCGCCTCGCCAGCCCGCAGTTTGTGGCCAGCAAGAAGCCGGCCTTGCTGGTGGTAGCGGAAGAAGAGTCGTTAAGTATCATGATAAATGAAGAAGATCACCTGCGAATTCAAACCCTGGAGGCCGGTTTGGGAATCCAGAATGCCTGGAGAGCTATCAGCACCGCCGATGATGAACTGGGGAAAGCATTGACTTTTTCTTTCTCCAGTCAATTCGGTTATCTGACCGCCTGTCCTACCAACATAGGAACCGGTTTGCGGGTCTCAATTTTCATTCATCTTCCCGCGCTTGCTCTTGCCGAACAAGCAACCAAAGCTTTGGATGACCTGCCGACTTCTGAGATTGCCGTTCGGGGTTTTTACGGAGAAGGCACGGATTCGGTAGGAAACATCTACCAGATCTCGAATCAGCTAACACTTGGACTCACGGAAAAGGGGGTTATCCGGCGCATGCTCGATATCTCCCAAAAAATTGTTGAAGCGGAGAGAAAGGCGCGCGCCGATTTGATCTCTCAAAACAGAATAAAACTCGAGGATGCGGTGTATCGTGCATGGGCGGTATTGAAGAGCGCGCGGTTGCTCAGCTCCCTCGAGGCGATGAATTTGATTTCGTCGGTTCGCCTGGGCCTGGAATCTGGGGTGGTAAAGCATATCAAGCGCTCGCTGCTGAATCGGCTCATGGTGCTGGTGCAGCCCGCGCATTTGCAGAAGATTTTCAAAAAAGACTTGCAGCCTCAGGAACGGGATATCTACCGTGCCAACTTCATTCGAGAATATTTAAAAGATAAAAGTAATTGACTGGAAGTAAAATTTGTGTTATACTTGTTGTACGATTGAGGAGCTTCACCTGACTTTTAGCTATGGAGTCCTAACTTATGAAAAATAATTTTTCGAGTCGTGTTCAAATGGTCATTCAGTTCTCAAGAGAAGAAGCGTTGCGCTTGGGCCACGATTACATCGGAACCGAGCATCTGCTCCTGGGACTGATCCGAGAAGGAGAGGGTATCGCTGTAGAAATCCTGAGAAATCTGGGTTGCGATCTTGATGAGATAAAACGTTCGATTGAAGACTCGGTGAAATCCAGCGGCGAAACCATGACCATTGGCAATATTCCTTTTACCAAACGTGCCGAAAAAATTTTGAAAATGGCCTATGTAGAAGCCGAGAAATACAAGTCCGATATAATTGGCACGGAACACCTGCTGTTAGCCCTGGTCAAGGAGAAAGATGGGGTGGCGGCGCAGGTGCTGATGAGTTACGATGTGACCTATGATACAGTGCGAGAAGAATTAGAGAACATCCTGCGTGGCGCGCCAACCAGCCGCGAGAGCAATCCCCAAAAATCAAAAACTCCTGCCCTCGATCACTTCGGTCGCGACTTAACCGAGCTGGGCCGCAAGGGCGAGCTCGATCCTATTATTGGCCGCGACAACGAAATCCAGCGCGTGGCGCAGATTCTGAGCCGGCGGAAGAAAAACAACCCGGTGCTGATTGGCGAGCCCGGCGTGGGCAAAACTGCTATCGCCGAGGGCTTGGCGCTGCGCATCGTTGAACGCAAAGTCCCGCGTATCCTTCACAACAAGCGCGTGGTAACGCTGGATTTGGGAGCGATTGTGGCTGGGACTAAGTACCGTGGGCAATTCGAAGAGCGCATGAAGGCCATCATGAACGAACTGCAACGCGCCAAAGATGTGATTTTGTTTATCGACGAGCTGCATACCATCGTTGGCGCCGGCGGCGCCTCCGGCTCATTGGATGCCTCGAACATGTTTAAACCCGCCTTGTCGCGCGGTGAGCTGCAGTGCATTGGCGCCACCACCCTCGACGAATTTCGACAATACATCGAGAAGGATGGTGCCCTGGAGCGGCGTTTCCAGAAGATTATGGTCGATCCGCCATCGGCGGACGAGACTCTGCAAATCTTGGAAGGACTGAAGGAACGGTACGAGAAACATCACAAAGTCTACTATGATGACGACGCCATCAAAACTGCGGTCAAGCTCTCGGAGCGTTACATCACCGATCGCTTTCTGCCGGACAAATCCATCGATGTTCTGGATGAGGCCGGCGCCCGGGTCCACCTTGCCAACATCGTGGTTCCAAAGGAAATTACCGAATTAGAAGAAGACATTAAGAAGGTTCGGCGCGAAAAGGATTCGGTTATTAAAGCCCAGGAATTTGAGCGCGCCGCCATCCTGCGCGATCAAGAAAAGCGGCTCAATCGAAAATTGGAAGCCGCTAAGCGCCGTTGGAAAGATTCGGAGGAGGAGTACCTCGCAACGGTCACCGAAGATGACATCGCGGAGGTCGTGTCGATGATGACCGGCATCCCGGTGAAAAAGGTGGCGCAATCCGAGTCGGAGAAGATTCTAAATCTGGAAGAGGTGCTGAAGAAACACATTGTCGGCCAGGATGACGCCATCAAGCTCTTGAGTAAAGCCATCCGCCGAACCCGCGCCGGCTTGAAAGACCCGCATCGTCCCATTGGTTCTTTCATTTTTCTCGGGCCAACGGGTGTGGGCAAAACCCAATTAGCAAAAGAGCTGGCGATTACACTGTTCGAGGACGGGGATTCGTTGGTGCGCATCGACATGTCGGAGTACATGGAAAAGTTTTCGGTATCGCGACTTACTGGTGCGCCTCCGGGATATGTGGGCTACGAGGAGGGCGGCCAGTTGACTGAAAAAGTTCGCCGGCATCCCTACAGCGTGGTGCTGTTCGATGAAATCGAAAAAGCTCATCCCGATGTGTTCAATATTCTATTGCAGATTTTGGATGACGGCCAGTTGACAGATGGCCTGGGCCGGCGGGTTGATTTCAGAAACACGATCTTGATTATGACCTCCAATATTGGTGCGCGCGAAATCAAGAAAGGCGGGGGGATTGGTTTCTCCGCTATCCGCGACGACGTCGACTATGAGGCCATGCGCCACAAGATCCTGGAGGAGGTTAAGCGAATTTTCAATCCGGAATTCATCAACCGCGTCGATGAGATCGTCGTCTTTCGTGCGCTGGGCAAAGAGCACATGATGCAAATCGTGGAGGTGGTCATCGCCGAGACCCTCAAAAAGGTTCAGGACATGTCTATCGAAGTGGAACTTACGAAAAGCGCTAAGGAGTTCGTGGCGGAACGCGGCTTCGACCCGGTCTATGGGGCCCGACCTTTGCGGCGCACAATTCAAAAATACGTTGAAGATCCGATTGCCGAAGAAATACTCAAAGGCAAATTTTCCGAAGGCAGCAATATCCAGGTTCGAAAGAAAGGCGAGGAGCTCGAGTTCGTTGAGACCGAACGTAAGAAAGTCAGCAAAGTGCCTCCAAGCCGCAACAAACAAAAGCCAAAGGAACAGGAAATCGAGGGATAATATTTTCAAAGCCCGGGGATGTGTAGTCTTCGGGCTTTGACCTCTTTCAATCAAAAAGCTTTCCCATTTTTAAGGCACGTCATCCACGGCACCCGCGTCGAGCCAACAAAGTTTCACAGGGCACTTGTTACCCCGAAAATTTTGTGTCTTTGTGGTTGTGATTCATTCATACTTGTGTTAATTCTCTGACCAAGCTCCGTTTAGTCGGGTCTCCTGCCAACAGATTTAAGGAAATTTTCTCTTGCATTGACGTTGTCCCGTTTTTATATTGACTCGCATTTGACCAACAGGAAGACTCATGCTCATTAGCAGTGTACACATCAAGGCATTCCGGTCAATTTTTGAATTAACCCTGCCCGTGGACCCGAAAGTAACGGTCTTGATTGGTGCGAACGAGAGCGGTAAGACCAATATTCTGCGCGCTATCGAATCGTTCCGCCCCGACTTTCCTTTCACTAATCACCTAACCTGCCAATACTCGGATTACTACTACCAGGGAAAATGCCCGGAGATCACTCTTGAATTAAGCCAACTTTCCCGCGAGAACAAACGAAGCCTCATGATGGTGTCAGAGGCTTTCAAAGATATAGAAAAATTTTCGGTTAAAAAGGATGGGCCGGAGTTGGCAAATTATCACGTCCTGGTCAACAACGAAGAGCTTAAGATTGCCAACATGAGACGGCTGTTGGAGAGCTTACCCAAGCTTCTGTACTTCGAAAACATCTCATTGATCAAGAATCGCGTCGAGCTGGACACATTGATGAACGGCGACAAAAATTATCTCACCGAGAGGAACCTGCTCAAAATAGGCGGTCTGCAAAACAATTTTGAAATTATTTTTGAAGATTCTACGCGCGGGCGGCGCGCCAGCGAGGAGGCTGGGCGGCTCGTCACCCAGCAAATTCGCCGGGTTTGGTCACAGGAGCCTACTATCGAAATCAAGCTCAACGTGAACGGTAGAGTACTGTACATCGACATCTCGGATGGCACGACCGTTTATGACACCCCGGAGTCCCGTAGCCTTGGCTTTCGCTGGTACTTGTCTTTTTACATCAACTTCATTGCGCAGACATTCGAGGCGAAATCCAACGAGTATTTCTTCCTGCTGGATGAGCCGGGTATCCATCTTCACCCCGCTGGCCAAAAAGATTTGACGCGCGTGATTGAGGATCTCGCCATCAAGAATCAGCTGATTTTTACCACCCATTCGCCATTCATGATTAATCGTGAATACCCTCAACGAGTGCGGTTGGTGACCAAAGGCCGGGAGGGCACCAAGGTTGACGCCTATGCGTATCGCGAAAACTGGAAGCCTCTGCGGCGCTCAATTGGTTTGGTTATCGGTGATTTGTTCTTCTTCAACGACAGCAGCGTGATTCTGGAAGTGCCATCACGAAAAATCCCGCTCATGAAAAGGTTCCAACTCTTTCGTTCCCAATCCGAGGAGTCATAGTCTCGCCGATGCCACCGGTAAACTCAATTTGCGATGTTCCGGGAATTCGGGTGGGGCATGCGCACAATGAGGCCGGGAAGACCGGCTGTACAGTGATTTTACCGGACAACGGGGCGGTGGCCGGGATTGATATCCGCGGCTCAGCGCCCGGCACGCGGGAGGTGGAGACGTTGAAACCGGTTCGCCTGGTGCCCAAAATTCACGCCATTCTGTTAACCGGCGGCAGCGCCTTTGGACTGGATGCCTCGGGCGGCGTTCAACAGTTTCTCGAAGAGCGCAACATCGGCTACGATGTCGGCATTACCAGAGTTCCCATCGTGCCATCCGCGGTGATTTTTGATTTGCGCGAAGGTGATCCCAGAATTCGTCCTGACAAACCAATGGGATACGCCGCCGCCCTCAATGCGACCACTAAGCCGCCCGCCGAGGGTAGAGTGGGCGCCGGTCGTGGAGCCACCGTAGGCAAGGTGGCGGGCTACGAATTTCGCATGAAAGGCGGAATCGGGACTAACTCGGCCAAAGTGGGTGAGGTCCACATCGGAAGTCTGGTGGTCGTCAATGCCTTGGGTGATGTAGTTGACCCGAATTCTGGAATGATTATCGCTGGCGCGCGGGACCCCAATTCTAACGGATTCATCAATTGTGAGAAGTACTTGAAAAGCCACGCCGTCGAACCGTTCCCGATTGCTACTAACACCACGCTGGCAGTGGTCGCCACCGATGCCGCGCTCACCAAAGAAGAAGCCATCAAAGTAGCACAAATGGCTCAGGATGGGCTGAGCCGAGCCCTGCGGCCAGCGCACACGCCCTTTGACGGCGACCTGGTGTTTTGCCTCTCCGTCGGCCAGCAACGTGGAAACATCATGTCCATCGGTGTAGTGGCTGCGGAGTTGGTCGCCGCCGCCATCGTTCGCGCCGTTATGGTCTCCAATCATCTCAGTTAGGACGATTGCTTTTTTTTGGGAGGAACGATGCTCTATTCCTATAATGGCCTTCTTCCTAAAATGTCGCCATCGGTATTTGTCGCTCCCACCGCAACCATCATCGGCGATGTTGAAATTGGTGAGGATTCGAGTATCTGGTTCAATGTGGTCGTCCGCGGGGATGTCAACCCGATTCGTATCGGGATGCGAACGAATATTCAAGACAACTCCACGCTTCACGTCACCTATCAAAAGTCAACTCTAAACATTGGCAGCAACGTAACAGTTGGGCACGCCGCGATTCTGCATGGCTGCACTATCGAGGATCATTGTCTAATTGGCATGGGCGCGCGAATACTGGATGGCGCCTATATCGGCCGGTTTTCGTTGGTGGCCGCCGGCGCGCTGATCAGGGAAGGAGAGAGGATTCCTGAACATTCTCTGGTGGCCGGTGTACCGGCCATTGTCAAGCGCTCCCTTACTCCAGAGGAGATCGCTTTAATCCAGCGGTCCGCCGATCGCTATGTTGGTTACAAGGTAAGCTACTTGAATGGCAGTTGTCAGCCCCTCTGATTCTTGGCTGCGCTGCTTTCAACAAGCCTGTCCGAGGGTTTGCCAAAAATGAACACTATGGCAGCCAATACGATTAGACCGGCGAGAAGAGACAAGTAGGTATTGAATCCCCACCCGTTCGGTAGATATCCGCTTAAGCACGACACCAGGCCCACCAGGAGCGCATAGGGAATTTGAGTGCGCACATGATCCACGTGATCGGCCGCCGATGACATCGAAGACAAAATTGTGGTGTCGGAGATTGGCGAACAGTGGTCACCCATTACCGAACCCGACAGCACGGCCCCTACCGTACCGATGAGAATTTCGTGGCTCAGGGTACTGTTCAGGCCGCTAGCCACCGGAAGCTGGTAGGCTATCGGAATGACAATCGGCGTCAGAATAGCCATGGTGGCCCACGAGGTGCCAGTAGAAAAGCTGATAAATGCAGCAATGGTGAACGTTACAAAAGGAATGATGTGGGGAGAGAGGATGCCCTTACTGAACTCGATAACGTAATCGGCGGTATGAAGGTCTTTGCAGATATCGCCAATAGCCCATGCCAGCACCAGGATCATGGCTGCCAGCAACATCGATTTGTATCCATTAACCACGGCAGTGAGTGTCTGATTCAGAGTGAGGATTTTTTGTGATAGTGTCAAAATCATTGCCGCCAGCAACCCCGTGAATGATGCCCACAGCAACACTGAAAACGAATTCGCGGCCCCGAAAATATCCCCGATTTTGGCAGCGGCAGCCCCTTCCCCAAGAGCAACTTTGCCGCTCACGTACAATCCGACGATGGTAACAAGAATGACTGTGAGAATCGGGATGAGGGCGTTGTACCAACGCAGCGGTGTACGCTCATCGGCAATCATATCCAGGGCGGCGCTGTCGGTGAGCGGCTGCGCGCCATCGCGTAAAACCTTGCCCTCGGTCAGGGCTCGGATTTCGGCCGTGTACATGGGCCCGAAGTCCCGCTGGGCGAGCGCGATGAGTAATACAAACAAAACGGCAAGAATGCTATAGGTTGAAAACGGGATGGATTGCAGGAAAATACTGTAAGCGTTGTGTTCGATTTTCAGAATGTCGAACGCCTGATCGATGAGCCCGATTTGAAATCCAATCCAGGTTGAGACCAGGGCAATGGATGCAACCGGAGCCGAGGTGGAATCGACAATATAGGAAAGTTTCTCGCGTGAAACCCGGAGCCTGTCCGTGAATGGTCGCATGGTGTTTCCAACAATCAGGGTGTTGGCGTAATCGTCAAAGAAAATCAATATCCCCATGGCCCAGGTTGCTAACTGGCCACCACGCTGGGTTTTTGCGTATTTTGAAAGTTTTTGTACGATACCTTGGGTACCACCGGCTTTGGAAATCACGCCGACCATCCCGCCTAACGTCATGCTGAAAATCAGGATGGAGGCGTGACTCGAATCGACGATTGCTTTGACAAAATAGGTGTCAATTGTCCTTATGAATGCAACCAGGGGGTCATAGTCAAACACGAAAATACATCCGAGCCAGATTCCACAAAAGAGCGAGAGGAGCACCTGCCGCGCAACAAATGCCAGCGCGATTGCAAAGAGCGGTGGCAGAAGGCTCAGCACCCCGGGAATCACACGGGTTTTGGCCTCAGCCCGGATTCCATTTACGTTCACAATAATGCTCTGTTTGCCGACGTTGCGAATGACTGCAGCAGAGAGTTTCGCCCGGCCCGCCTGAAATTCCACACTCTGCACGCTTTCGATCTTGCCGGAAGATGTTTTCATTTCTACACCGGTGAGCGTGGCCTTACCGGCGAAAGCCCTGGCGAGGCCGCTATCGCTGGCCTGGGCTTCCACGCTGATGTCGAACGGGATGTCGCTCAAAACGATGCCGGGAATTTGCAATTTGAGGTGCGCAACCTCTTCCGCCTCGGCTGCTCGCTCCTGCGCTTTCAGGGCACCATGAGAATTCGTAACCAGGCATGCTAAGACAAACAGGGCGACTCGCAAAAAGGGTAAAAAAGTTGTCATAGGGATTTTGGGATTGGCCAAATGAGCCTAAGTATAATAAATGGATAGAAAAAAGTAAAGCCCAAACTTGCTTTTGCCTTAAAAAATTCTAAATTAGTGCGCACAAATCGTCGACCAATCCTCAATGCAAAAACACAGATCTACTTCATCCGGCCGCGAGTCCGTCGTTGCTTTTTTCTTCAACGCACTGCCTGTGATCGTTGGCCTTGTTTTGCAAGCAAACGCTTTTGCAGAGGACTGGGTGAGCCGTTACCTGCAGCGACCGGCGTCGGATTTTACCGTCGCCGACTCACTGATGGCATACTCGTCTTCTACGCGCGGCGTCATCAGTTTGAATGGAGTTTGGGAGGCACGAAAAAGTGGCGAGCACGGGTGGAATTCCATCTCCGTGCCAGGCGCATATGAGTTTGAAGGCGAGGTGGAGTTCCGGCGGATCTTTTCTTTGGACTCTAGTGTCGCGGGAAAAGCTATAAAGCTGGTCGCACTTGGGGTGAATAATCGCTGCTCGGTAATTATCAACAATTCATTTGTCGGCAGTCACAGCGGCGGCCAGACCTCATTCACGATTGACATTCCGCCTGAAAAACTAAGACCCGACTCGCCGAATGAAATCCGCATAACGGTGGACAACACCCTGCTGCCCAGAGCCAGTCTGCCGCTGCGCCATAGTGCCAATGCGCCATGCAATTACGGCGGGATTTTTCGTGACATCTTTTTGATCGCCCTTCCATCAACTGGAATCGAAAA
>DASWHH010000122.1:0-5472 GCA_036398295.1 bacterium | reverse complement strand
GATAGTATCGTTTAAATTGAGTTGTCTCGCCGCCGGGATAATTTTGATCGAGCCGGTTTAATCCATCATAGGTGCCAATCCACAACGCGCCCCGACTGTCCTGATAGATTGCACGCACCACGTCATGGCTCAGGCTATTGCGATCTTTCGGATCGTGCTTGTAATGTCTAAATTCCTCAGTCGCAGGATCAAATTGGTTGAGCCCCTGGTTGGTGCCGATCCAGATCTTACCATCACGGTCTTCAAGAATCGTCCAGACGAAATTATCACTCAAGCTATTAGCATCAGTTGGTTCGTGAAGCAGCTGGGAAACCTGCAGCTCCTGAGACAGAGTTCGTAAATTCAAACGGCTGATGCCCCTGCCATAGGTACCGATCCACAACACGCCTGCACGATCAACCGCCAGGGCACGGACATCATCATGGCTGATGCTATTGAAATTTAAGCGCTGATGACGGAGATGGGTGATCGTTCCAGTTTTTTGATCTAACCGGTCCAACCCTCCGCCCGCTATGCCAATCCACAGCGCACCGGCGTCATCCTCGCAGAACGCGCGCACCGAATTGTTGCACAAGCTGTTGGGGTTGTCGGGATCAGATTTGAAATGAGCGAATTTTTTTTGGCGGCGATTAATTCTGCTTAAGCCACCGCCCCAGGTCCCAACCCACAGGATGCCTGAAAAATCTTCGTACAGAACTTCGATATTGTTGTGGCTGATGCTGTAGGGATCGTTGACGCGATTCTGGTAGGAGACGAACTTCGCCGGGCTGATTTTGTCCGCGGGCGCAAGCGGTAGCAGCCGGTTCAGCCCGCCTTTGGTCGTGCCGACCCAAAGGCTCCCGGTACGATCTTCGAAAATGGTCTCGACGAAATCATCGTTAAGGCTCTGCGGGGCTCCTGGCACATTCCTAAAATGAACGAACTCCGCCTCGCCCGGGCTAAGCGAACTGGATGAGAGCAGCACGTCCAGGCCACCGCCATAGCTGCCAATCCAAAGATTGTTGGCGAGATCGAGATACAGGTTTTCGACATTGTCGCTGCAGAGGCTTTTGGGGTTGTTGATGTCAAGTCGGTAGCGAACGAACTGTCCGCTTTCCCGATCAAAGCGATTCAATCCACCGCCACGAGTACCAATCCAAAGATTGCCTTTGCGATCTTCGAGCAAGGTTCGCACGTGGTTTTCACTGAGGGAATGGGCGTTACCCGGGTCGTTTTCGAACTGAAGAAATTCAGCAGACAGTGGAGCCATATTCGCCGAAAGGAGAAGTTTGCACAAGCCCCCGTCGCGGGTGCCGATCCACAAAACGCCGCTGCGGTCTTCCAGCAGCGCCCGTACCCGGTTGTCACACAGGCTGTTCGGGTTACTCGGATCATTTTTGAAATTGGTGATCCGACCCGTATCGAGATGCAGACGGCTCAACCCTGCCGACATCGTGCCAATCCAGAGATAGCCGAAGCGATCTTCGTACAGCGCCGAGATGGTACTGGCGACGATGGAGTTCGAATCGCTCGAGGAGTGCTTGTAAATCGTGAATCCATATCCATCATAGCGATTCAGACCGTCGAGCGTGCCGAACCACATGAAGCCGCGACTGTCTTGAGTGATCGCCGCGATGGAGCTTTGCGACAAACCATCTTCGATGGAAAGATGTTCGAATTTGATGTCGTAGGGTTGGGAGAAGACGTGGCCAGTTAATGCGACTAGCAACGACAATCCAACTGTTCTACTGATAATTTTGATACCTTTAGAGCGCATTTCGAAGTAGGTTTTGTCTAAAATAGCGGGGCAGAAATGAAAATGCAAGGAAAAGTTGGGTGAGAGTTGGCCCCGTTCATGCCATTGAGTTCTCCTTTATGGATGTCCTGAATAATAGTGTTGTTTTGTTGTAATTGAGCGTTGGACACTATCGAATGAACAGCAGTTTTCGCGTTGCCGCCCAATCGCCCACCTGCAAACGGTAGAAATAGATGCCACTACTAACGCCGGACGGTTGCCAGGAAATCTCGTATTGGCTGGCATCCTGTTGGTCATTCACTAAAACCGCGATTTCATTTCCGCGCACATCAAAAATCGCTAAGACCACTTTGGAGCGCTGGCCTAATTGATAACGAATGATAGTCGCGGGATTAAATGGATTGGGAAAATTCTGGCTCAAATGAAAGGTAGCGGGCGTAGTTTCTTCCTCAACAGCAGTCGTTCCTAAATTAAAATGAACGATGGTAGTCTGCCCCGCGCCGACATGTTGGTCGGGCACAATCTCGAAGGGAAGATTTTCAGCGTCAACATGAATGTCATAGACCCCCGGCCTGAGGTTGAAAACCGAATAGTCGCCGGCGGCGTTGGTGGTCGCCGTCCCCCTTTGCTGATCGCCTTGCATCGCCAGCAAGATGGCGCCCACCACCGGCTCGCCATCGAAGGTGACGCGCCCTGCGATCTTTGCGGTTGGATCGGCGACGGCCATACTACGGACGCCAATCTCCGGCAGCGGCATCTTCACCACAGAAAAAACCAACGGATTGATTATAGAAAGAGACGGCTCGGAAAAAGAATTGTGGTTCACCACAAAAACCGCACTGCCGTCCGGCAGCGCACCGATGCCGCGCGGGTCGGGCCCTGCAGTAGCGGTGTGGATAACCTCATCCGTGCCGGTGTCAATTATCGAGACTGTTGCGCTCACCCCGTTGGTCACAAAGATATGCCGGCCGTCTGGAGTCACTGTCATCCAGTACGGGCGCGTGCCGACTGCAATAGTTTTAGCCACCGTTTCTGTAATCGTATTGATCACCGAGACGGTATTGGCAAGATTATTCGCGACGTACAACTTCGTTCCGCTCGGATTGATGGCCAGTCCCCACGGCCAGGTTGCTTGAAACGCCGGCGGCTGTTTCAGCGGAATTTCTTTGGAAACGGTATTGGTTGCCACATCGATGACAGCGACCACGTTTTCAAAGCCACGACAGCCAACGTACAGCTTGGCGCCATCGGGAGACATGGCCGTACCCCACGGCGTTGAGGCGACGTCGATATCGTCGATTACGGCCTTCTGATCCAAATCTACTACCAATACTTTGTTCGTGACATAAGCAGGGACATAGATTTTTTTTCCATCCGGGGAAATCGCGGGGACAGCCGGCGCCGTCCCTAATTCGATGACGTTCAGCCGCGAGCTGGAGCCGGAGCCGGCGTATTCGTAGAGGGAGAATCCGGCCGGTGCATACACCCGTCCGCCGCCGGGCCGAACGACCATGCCTTCGCTGCCGCCGCCAAGAAACCAGTTATCGCCAATCAACCTGGAAACGGGATCCATCACCTGGATGCCGACGGTGCTGCCGCCTAAATACACGGGCGGGCGCATCATCTCCTCAGTGTCCTCGATCACCGTGACAAAATTCAAGCGGCTGTCGTTGATCACGAACACGCGTCCGGTACCCTGATGAACGGCGACACTCTGGATGACGACGCCGCCGACTTGAGGATTGTTGACCGGGATCAGCTCCAGCAGCTCAGATTCGCGATCCAGCACTGCCGTGAAATCGATGTTAGTAAAATAAACATGGCTGGTGGCCGGAAGGAACGCCGCTTCGAGGCTTGGGCTGGCCATCGGAAAATTGGAAAAGTCGTCCGTTGCGCCATCAATAATTGTAACAATGGCATTGACTTCCGAGTCGGTGTAGATCAGATTGGTTGTTTCATCAAAAAAGAAATCGAGGGCATCATTATCCGCGAATATCTCCTTTACGGAGCCATCATCGCGATCATAAATCAGGTAGGGCACGCCGACACCGCCGCCGCGGGAGATATAGACTTTGTTTTCCAGCCAATTCAGACCGATGCCGGCCCCTCCGAGTCCGGAAACTCTCGTGGTGTCCAGTGAATTGCCGTTTACAATTACCAGCTCATTTTGAATGAAGCGCGTGACAAACACTTCGTGAGTTACCGGATTCACGGCCATCGCTTCAAAGCCGCCGCCACCCAAACCCGGAATCTCGGTCTCTGCATCCGTTGCAATATCAATCTGCGTCAACCCGTTCAGCGACAAAGCATAAATTTTATTGAGAGCGGGATCGCTTTCGATGCTGAAAATATTCGCGTAATTTCCGTCAAGGTATTTCAGGAACTCACCCGTGGCGGCGTTCACCACCGCGATCTTTTGCTGCTCCACGCTGCCTGCGTAAAGTTTACCGCTGGCCTCGTCCACGGTCATCGTGTAAATTTTTTTGCCCACCTGAACGGAACCCAGTTCGGCGAGCGACAAGACATCATAAATCAGAACGTTGCCGCTAGCATCGTCGGCGACAAAAACTTGGTTGCCGCCTTCATAGACGGCAACGGAATAGGGTTGTAGATTCGGCTTTGAGAGCACACCAATGCTGTTTTGGCTGTATAAAATCATCGGTGCAAGAACCAAGCTCAGGCCGAGAATCATCGATACTGCATAATGGACTGTCTTCATTTTTCTGGCCTCACTTTTTTCTTTGCGATTTTCCTCGCCTATAGATTGTTTACTCTCAGTCCCCCTCTGTCTGGCTGTGGAAGTTTTTGTACTCAATCACGTCAAGTCCGTGTTCTTCCGTGAAAAACCCGTGGTTAAAGCTTTGGTTGCCTGCCTGTACAGGCAGGCGGCTTGGCCGCGCTGTGAATTATTTAGACTAAGCGGCTCTCCTGAGCCATCCCGTCAAACTGAAGCGTTCGCGGGTGGCAGGCAATACCTCGTGATTAATGGTGTCGCTGCGAAAACAGGTAAAGGTGCCGGCCCCGGGAAAGACATCGGTGAAAGATTCGGATGTTTCCGGATCATAGATTCGCAACTGGCCGCCATCTTCTTTTTGCCAGGAAGCGTTCAAGTACAAAATGCACGAGATCACGCGCTGGGACGCGGTCTGAAATTGATCGACGTGCTTCTTGTAAAGCGATCCCGGAGGGTAAACGGCGTAATGGGTTTCGAAATCGCGTAAATTCAGGAACAGCTCTTCATTTAATTTCCTTCGCAGATCCTCAATGGCATCCCAATAGGTTTTTTGCGCCGGAGACAACTCTTCCACATTCCACCACCAAACGTGATCGCTACGAATCTCCGGACGTATTTTGAATTCCTGTCCTCGTCCGATGCCAGCTGGCGTGAAACGCTCGTCGCGCCACAATTCGGTGGCTTCGTTCACCAGCGCGAGTACGGAATGGACTGGCAATAGATCCTCGCAGGCCGACCAGCCGCGCCGGACAAGGTCATCGATAATGACCGTGGTGTTCATGGATTTTGGAGATGACCCGAAACCATCCCGACGTATCGACGACGTATCAGGATGGTTTTCGGAACACTGATCTTAATGCTTGTGAGCGGGTTGCGGCGCTGGCAGAGGTTCTTTCAATTCTGCCAGCAGGACACTAAAAGCCACGGTATCCACATTAACAGAGGAGTGGACTTCCGCATCGCGCCAGATCGCCATCCCAGGGGCCAGTTTTAAATCAGAGGA
>DASWHH010000121.1:0-4222 GCA_036398295.1 bacterium | reverse complement strand
GACGCCGGCATCAAGAGATCGCGGAAGTCAAGAAAATCGAGCGGGGTCATGGTTTCGAGGATGCGTAGTTGTTCGATGAGCAATTTCTGAATTTCATTGATTCGATTAAGTCGATGTACCGCAGTGCCGATGGCGTTTTCCTCGACATAGTTTTTTTCAAAAATCGCCATGACCGAGTCTAACTCGTACAGAATTTGCTTGAACCAAAGCTCGTACGCTTGATGCACAATGATGAACATCATTTCATCGTGCGCAAGCTGGCTCGCATGTTCCAGACTCTTTGGCTGTTGCGAGGATAGAAGTTGTTCTAATTTAAGATAGTCTGCGTAGTAGAGTGGCGGATAAGTTGTTTTCATGGTCCGATTTTGTTGGGGCTAATGATGTGATCACAAAGTAGGCGGGTTTTGCCCGCCACCAGTCAGGTCACCGCAGGAAAATGCGGACCTTTGTTGGGATGCTAAAGAATTGTCCCAAAAAAGTCAAGACTAATTTTGTGGGCAAGTAAATTCACCTTGACATTCGCCGCGGAGATTTCTATTTTAAATACAATCATTTGGTCACAATTATGGAAACCACTGAAGACAGAAAATGGAGGAGATGAAGTACTCATTCGGCTAATCAAATAATGTGGGCGCTCTCAGGCGTGCACACCTATTACTCACCTCTAAAAAATAGGTGCTGATATGATCCAACTGACGAATCCAAACCGGATAGGCTTCGAGCGCGAGCTTATCGACTACAAACCCTACACTCTCACTAATTACACTCGTATTCCACAGATTTCCAGACTTTCAAGACGGCAGCAATTTGAAATCGATGTCGTAGCGCGGGTTTTTCCTTTCAAAACCAATAATTATGTTGTTGATGAATTGATTCAATGGGATGATGTCCCAAATGATCCCATGTTCCGGTTGACGTTTCCCCAGCGCGACATGTTGCAACCGCAGCACTTCGACGAGGTGGCAGGGCTGGTGAAACATGATGCCAGCAAATACCGAATCGCGGAAGCCGCCAACCGCATCCGCATGCAACTGAATCCCCACCCCGCTGGCCAGATGGAACACAACGTACCGTCCCTCGACGGACATCAGCTGAAGGGGATGCAGCATAAGTATGAGCAGACGGTTCTCTATTTTCCCAGCCAGGGCCAAACCTGCCACGCTTATTGTTCATTTTGTTTTCGCTGGCCACAATTTGTCGGCATCGATGAATGGAAGTTTGCCATGAGCGAATCCGAGCTGCTGGTCGCGTATCTGCGCGAGCACAGCGAGGTCACGGACGTGCTCATCACCGGCGGCGACCCCCTGGTAATGAAACCGCGGGTGTTGGCGAAATACCTGCAACCGCTGTTGGAGGCCGGCCTCTCCAGTCTCCGCACCATTCGCTTGGGCACCAAGGCACTAAGTTACTGGCCCTATAAGTTTTTGATTGGAGAAGAAGGCGAAGAGATCCTCGAATTGTTCAAAACGGTGGTGCGTGGTGGGAAACATTTGTCTATCATGGCGCATTTTTCTCATCCCTGCGAATTGGAAACACCGGCCGTGCAACGGGCCATTCGCCGTATTCGCCGTACCGGCGCGCAGATTCGCACGCAGTCGCCAGTTTTGCGTCATATCAACGACAAAAGCCACGTGTGGTCGGAGATGTGGCAGAAGCAAGTTGAGTTAGGGTGCGTTCCCTACTACATGTTCGTGGTGAGGGACACCGGCGCGCAACACTACTTCGGCGTTCCGCTGGTTGAAGCATGGAAGTTGTTTCGGAAGGCCTATCAAAAGGCCAGCGGCCTGGCGCGCACCGTGCGCGGCCCGAGCATGTCTGCCGCCCCCGGCAAAATTCAAGTGCTTGGAGTCGATGAAGTTTATGGGGAAAAAGTGATGGTGCTCACCATGCTGCAGGCGCGCAATCCGGATCTGGTGCTGAGGCCGTTTTTTGCTGAATATGACGATCAGGCGATTTGGATTGATGATTTGAAGCCGGCCTTCGGGAAAGACAGATTTATTTTTGATTGAGGGCGATGCCGTCGTCCACTGGGTCGGACAACCGTCCTCTTACTGCGAATAGAATTGCATGAGTCGTTTGCGAACTGTCTCGATTTCGTCCAAGACTTGTGGATTGGCTAACGCATTTTGGTTGCTGATTGATTTGCCGGCGAGGATAGCTTTGACGGAGAGTTCAACTGTTTTACCGCTGCGAGTAACCGGAACCTCCGAAAGTTGAAGGATGTGCTGAGGAACGTGCCGCGGCGAACGCTGGCTGCGAATCGTTTTCCGAATCGTGTCTTCAAGTTGTTTATCTAAATTAGAGCCCTTGTCCAAAACCACAAACAGCAGGATGACTTCATCGGATTGGCCTGGTGGAACCCAACCAGCAACAACAGCACCTTTGATTTCTGTCAAAAGATCCAACGCCGAGTAAATTTCGGCGCTACCGATTCGAACGCCGCCGGGATTCAGCGTGGCGTCGCTGCGGCCGTGGATGATGACGCCGCCATTGGGCAAGAACGTCACGTAATCCCCATGGCGCCAGAGTCCCGGATAAACTTCAAAATAGGCGCTGCGATATTTCTTGCCGTCCGGATCGTTCAAAAAACCCACTGGCATGCACGGCAACGGCTGGCGACACACTAATTCTCCGGGCCCGCCAACTGCTTCGTTGCCGTCTGCGTCGAGCGCGATTACGTCCACGCCCAGCCCCTTGCATTGAATTTCACCGGCGCGCACCGGCAAGTTGGGATTTCCCAGCACAAAACACGAAACGATGTCGGTGCCACCGCTGATGCCCGCCAGATGGACATCCTTTTTTACGGTATCATATATCCATCGAAATCCCGCCGCCGAGAGAGGAGAGCCGGTGTACAAAATGCTTTTCAGAGATGCAAATGTTCCCATGCTGCCGGGCGGAATGACGGGTTGATGCTTCAAACAACTCTCGACGAAGCGGCCGCTGGTGCCGAAGTGGGTCACGTCGAGTTCATCCACCAATTGCCACAAGGATGTCAAGTCGGGGTAGCCAGGGTTGCCGTCGTAGAGACCGATGGTGGCGCCCAGCGAAAGCGCGCTCAACTGCCAGTTCCACATCATCCAGCCGCAGGTCGTGAAGTACAAAAGAAAATCGCCCGGCCGGATATCGCAATGGAGCTGCAGTTCTTTTCGATGTTGCAGCAACGTTCCACCTGCGCCATGAACCAGACGTTTTGGCGCGCCTGTCGTGCCTGAGGAGAATAGAATGTACAGTGGCTGTTCGAACCGCATTTGTGAAAACTCTAACTTCGGTTGATTGTCTTCCCCTAAGAATTCATGCCACGCGAGATCTCCGCACAGATTGCCCTCGGCAACGGGATATGGCACTGAGACAATCGTTCGAACCGAGGGACAGCGTTGATGCAACAGCCTCACTACGTCGTCGGTGGGATAGACCTTCCCACCATAGCGATAGTGTGTCGACGCAAAAATCAACTTTGGTTCCACCTGATTGAAGCGATCACAGAGCGCGGCGATACCGAAATCAGGCGAAGCGCTGCTCCAGGTGGCGCCGATGCTGGCGCAGGCCAGCGCTGCAATGATTGCTTCGGGAACGTTCGCCAGATAGCCCGCAACCCGGTCATCGCATTGAATCCCGGCGCGCTGTAACCCATTGGCGCAGCGGGCTACCAGTTTTTTGAGATCAGCATAACTGTATGAATTGATTTTTCTTTTCGCGGCTTGGTCGCCTTCAACCACGCTGACTATTGCTGTCCCCGCGTGATTCCGTCCCAGTATGTTCTCGGAAAAATTGAGTCGCATTCCCTGAAACCATTTCGCACCGGGCATCTGAGGCGAGTCAAGGACCTGTGCATGTGGCTGGCTGTAAATGACTTCAGTAAATTCCAGAAACAGTTCCCAAAACTCGCCGATGGGTTCGATACTCCGTCGGTACAGGCTATCGTAATCTGGGAATTCTTTACCGATTCGTCTTGAGAGCCAGTTACTAAAATCAGCTAGACTACTGGAGGTGATCCGCTGCTTGCCGGGTTGCCAAAGGATTTCTGACATGCCGCTCCGAGAGTTGAATTATAAAACTCTACAAAAATAGAGCGCGAATGTCAAGGAATGAGATGGTTAGATTTTAATTACATCGTGACGCTAAAAAAAAATAGCAGACAGGGAAACCCGTCTGCTATTTTTGGCAATTTGGGAGGAATCTTAATACAGCCACTTATCCGATTCGATTTCGGTGACGGCAA
>DASWHH010000120.1:0-3667 GCA_036398295.1 bacterium | reverse complement strand
CGGCCATTGATTTCCATCAGCTCAGCGCGGCCTTCGCCCACCTTGAACTCAACCATCGCCAAACCGGTCCAACGCAGGGCTTGCATGATGCGCATCGAGTAATCGTAGAGTTGTGGATCGAGTCGCACGCTCTCACGGTACGAACTGGGGCCACCGGTGACCGGCACTTCCCGCAGGCGGTGGTGCTGGAAGGCTACGAGCGGGCGGCCCTCATGCAACAGGAGCTCCACGCCATGGCCTTCACCGGGGAGATAGCGCTGCAAGAGTACGGCGCAGCGTCCCTGTAATTCTCCCATAGTTTTGGCAAGCTCCGCCGGGTTGCCGGCATAGGTGACTTTATATTTTTCGATGCCTTCTCCCTCTCGCAGCAATCGCGAAATCTGCGGTTTGAGCACCACGGGCCATCCCAGGTCTTCCGCTACGGCCTGCGCCTCGGCAACGGTGTAAACGGTGAGAGTTTGCGGTACCGGCACGCCCAAGCGCTGCGCCAGCTCCACCGTTTTATCTTTATCCGTCACCACCTCTAACGCTTCCTGACCGGCGATGGCCAGCTTGCACTTCTCTTCAAATTGCGCGCGGGCACGGGCTAACGGCTGTTGGGTCAAATCGGTCACCGGGACGATCATGTCCACGCCAAGGGATTCGACCGTTTGCAGCATAAAGTCGCAGAATGCTTCGGGTTGAGTTTCGGGCACAGGGTAAACGATGGTCTGTTGGGTGTAACGCGAGCGGAACCCAAGGCTCCTGGGATTAGTGTCTGCAGCCACGACGCGATAGCCTTTTTTTCCCAGCGAACGAATGATGGCAATAGCGCTGCCGCGGCCGGAGTCGGTGACGAGGATTTTGGGGGAATGGCCGTTTAGTTTTGACATTTCTATCGCACTAGTTTTGCTATATCATGCTCTTCCCGAAGCCTCGTCGAAGCCTCGGGATTCTCGGGCTTCCATCTTCCCGCACATGGATTCCCGCTAAAAATATCAGGCTGTTTCCCAAAAAAATTGGACGCAGATTTACGCTGATAAACGCCGGTTTCTTTTAAGACTCGACCCAAACCGCTCAAGATCTTTAAGACTCTGCGAAAATCTGCGCCAAACAGCGTCCAAAAAATGATTCTGCAACAGCTTGTAAAAACATGCGGGAATGACAGTACTCCTTTAATCTTCGGCGACGATTTCATGGTTGAGCCTTCGGCGTTTTCGATTTTCAAAATCGGTGATGATGTCGCAAACCTCCTGCACTACCACATCGAGCGGACGATTGGCGTCCACTAACATAAAATTTTTGGCTATCGGTTCAAGGCTTTTGTACTGCCCGCGCCGGCTTTCGATATACTCAACGGAAAACTCCCCCTTGCGCGCGAAGATCACTTCAGCGGGCGCATCGAGGCAGATGACCAGATCCGGGTCGGGGAGCGTGTGCTTCAACAAAAAACCGTTGAGCCGCCGTTTCAACGAAGGCCGTCCGCCCTGTGGGTCAATATCGAAATGATAGTAGTCATAGGTGAAGTGGCGGTCGAGCAGCACCACGAACCCGCGGCGGACAAAGTGGGCCGCTACCAGATAGCGGTACCAAACATCCAAAATACGATTGACAAACCCGATGGATTTTTTTATTGCCCGCAAAGGATTGATATTCGCCCTGCCAGGCTTTTCATGGCCGTTGACATTGGGTGCGGCTTGGGATTTCGCTGCTTTGGTATTGGCAAGGTTACGGCGTTTCCACCAGCGCGCGGTGGGCAGCATGTAGTTGCTCGTCTCGACATTATCCCCCATGTAAATGAGCTTAACCGGCATAGGCAGACCGGCTTGTAGCCGGGAAACGATGGTGGTTTTGCCGACGCCGTCAGGACCAATGATTGTAACCGTGAACATAACTAACCCTAAAAAAATCCAATACTATCCTACCGTCAAGTCGACGATTTCGGAGAAGGCGGCGCCATGATGAACGCGTTAATTGTGCCCCGGGATTTCCCTCGTAACAGATGTACCGTTAGGGCGATTCTCAAAACGCGACATCGTTCAAATGATCGAGAGCATACGTCCACCAGGCATAGAAGCGGTTGGACCGCAGCCAGTTAACCTGGTCCGTGGACAGTTGCGTTTTCGCGTCCTGGGGCTGTTTCAAACGCTGCACCAGCCCATTTATATAGCGCACCCAGCAAAGCAAAAACAACGGCTTCAACGTTGGAGATGAGATCTGCAACACCTCTGCATAACGCAGCACATGCGGCGTGGCCCAGGCGCGCTTTCCAAAAAACGCATCGCCAAAGGCTGAAACATATTCAGCAGTTTTGCGGGCCTTCTGCAAAGAAAAAGCGATGTAGGTGAGAAAGAAAAACAGGTCCACGGCCGGCAATCCGGCCGGCAATGCCAGTTCCCAATCCACCACGCCAACCTGGCTTCTTTCGTTCATCAAAATATTGGGTGAGCTAAGGTCGCCGTGCTCGACCACCAGCGGTAACGCGAAATCTGATATCGGCTGACAGATTTCGCGGGTTTGCTCCAGCCATGATCTTTCAGAGTTGGAAAGTAGCAGGCAACTCTCCAACTCATTCAGGGGCTTTGCCACCAAATCAGCGAACCAACCTGGTTTTCCGCCGCCGGGAAGCGATGCTGAGTGTAGCTCGAGCAGCCAGTCCAACAACGCCTGAGTACAAACCTGCGGTTGGCGCCGCACCAGGGAAGGCCGCATGGTTGGAAAAGCCAGCGCCGTTTCCACCAGCAGACGGCTGCCGCGGTAATCTTCGTATGCGAGCACTTTTGGAATTGAATCGAATCCGCCGGTGCGCACGGCGTGAATGGCGCGCAGATTGGCTGCTTCCCGATCGAGGCGTGCATGGTCGCCGGGGAGGCGTGGCACTTTCACCACCAAAAAGGGTGTGGGATTTGACGATTTGAGCACAAAAAAAATTAAATGCGCAGATGCCTGAAAGCGCGGTGTGGCTACCACCGATGTCAGTTGGGCTGGTGGGTTGTTCGCCTGCAGTCCCAACCGCTGACAGTTTTGTGACAAGAAATCGAGAACAAGATTCATCCGACTTTACTGCCTTTTGATGGCGACGATGCTCACACAAGTCATGGCGAATTTCAACAATCCGGTTCGCAGCAGGAATCTTCCCGCCGCACTCTTTTTGCGCTCGCCGCGCTCGGGTGCAAAAAAATAATCCAGTGCGGTTGCGTCGAATATCGGAACCAGATCCAAAGCACGCTCGAAATTCGGGCGGTGCCAATGGGCCGCAATGTTTTCAAATCCAATTTTTCGAAGATAGTCGACCTGCGCCTTAACCCCTATCGGAACGAGTCGATTCTTTTGAATAGTTTCCCAATAAAAATAGCCACCCGGTTTGAGAAGATCAAAAGCCAGGCCCGCCTCCTCCAAACGATGCGACCGTACTACAGCCAGATCAAAGGGCTTTCTTCCCGGCGTGCCCGAATTCAAGATCTCGAAGTAGTCTGCAAAATAGCGCACCGCGGTGATGAGAGCAGAATTGGCCTCGCCCAGGTAAATCACGCGATTGAGGTTGGGGTCAGGCAGCAGAAAACGCCAGTCCAGCCGCCGGATCAGGTGGAGTTTTTGTTCGTGGTCATGATCCGAATAAGAGGAAAGGTGCGGTTGTTGTGATGATTGACGTTCGGATACGGCCCCCTGCGGTTTTATTTCATTGGCG
>DASWHH010000119.1:0-3037 GCA_036398295.1 bacterium | reverse complement strand
AAATCCAAGAGTCAATGGTCGCACTCTGCGGATGCTGATCAAACACTGAGCTCATGACCTTCGCTGACTCGATATATTTGGATATAACCGTGGCCATCGCTTCCATGTTGTTTTTGACTTTATTGCCAGCACAAACCGGGTTGGACCAGATACACTCTACTCCCTTACAATAATCCAGCCGCAAATCACATCCTTGCTGGTGCTGGTAGGTGGCCGACGGCACCATGTTTTTGGTGACCTGTTCACGCACAAATTCAGTTTTCTGGGTGATGAAATGAAGCTCCACTACCTTGTGCCATAGAAATTCATGGGCCTCGACCAGTTCTGTATCGGTGAAACTGTTCAGAATGGGTCGCAACGGTAGCTGCCGGAAAATCGCCGCGAGCATTTCCACTTTTTGACTGATTCGAAGCTTGTGTTCCATCGCAAATGACCCAGCCTAACATCTTTTTTTTAAGACGAATATATGTATACGGCAGTGCAAAAGCAAGTTAATTAATGGTCTCATTCCAATTCACTATAACGGAATACCGGTCGCCAGGTAAAGAAATCCAGCGAAGGCCTCACCAAGCAAAACAACTACGATCGTGGCATAAAGAATCCCGGTTGCCGACTGAGTGGATTGAATTTTGGCGGCATTCCAAGTCATGAGCCCAAAGACGAACGGGATTAGCAGTCCAATCACTATCCTTGCGATGAATAAGTAGCTTCGAAAACCAAGGCCGGCAAACAACCCCGTTGCTCGAACAGCTTCACCGCCAAATAGCAGCGTGCATAGCACGATTACTCCGCGCACCACGACTGCCAATAGGTAAATCCACGTGCTGGTCTTGAGCGGGGTAATGCTTAGTTTGTGCTGAACCAAATACCAGTGTCCCGTGATCATCGCGCCTAATACCGATCCCAAAAGTAGAGCCGAACTCAGGGAGTTGCCAACTATCAGCCACTGATCATACACCGCAGTGGTGGCGAAACCGTGGAGTGACAGTGAATAGAAAATGACGCCAAGCATTCCGCTCACGAAAATACTGACCAAGAGTGTCTTGTGGTAGCGCGGCAAAGCAATGTTGTAGATCACGATGACTATTAAGCACGCTTGGAGTGAGAAGTAGGCAAGCTTGTCTGTCGTGCTAGCGTCGAATCCAGATATTTCCGGCATCGTCGGCGCGCCGAACGGCTTTGAGAGCAGGACGAGCCCAACCAGGACGAAAGCAACAATGGTTGTGACCCGGAAATAGAGCTTGCCTATTTGTTGCAAGGGAATAAATAGAGTAACAAAGATCAAGCCAATGGCAGAGTTGGTAAAGAGGGCGAAAAAGACGGGTTGAATCATTCGGTCAATTTATTGAGTCCTCAAACCCCAGCAAATGTTTGTCGTTGATCGGAACCCGATCCTTGAAGTTTTCATAGACCTTGTGAGTATGGCCGATCTCATGTTCACCGTACGTCCAACACAGCAAGGTGTCGGGAACAAACGATTTAAAATCGACCGTGAAATACCCTTTGGGATATACGCCGAAGCGAACCATCTGCTCAGACCATTGCTGTAGAACACCGGAGGTTTCCTGATCAATACTCCCCGGTTCAGACCACGGTGCTTTTGATTCTTCTCCCTTAAGATGACTCTGAATGCGGTCAATGGCAGCGACGGCTCGCTCCGTAGCGGCGATAATTTCCGGCAACAAGGCATTGGCCTCCTGCAGACGAAATGCCCGAAAGCCGTCGTCTTTGTCGTAGAGATTCATAGTACCTAACGCGGCGGAGCCGCAGCCAAAAGTGAGAAATCGCAAATCGTGATGTCGCTTCCATTTGGATTTCCGGTTTTCGATTTCCGAATTAGAGTTGTGTTAGAGGTACCGTGACTTTCATTCTTTGCAAAAAAAGTGCAAAAGCTCAGGGATGGTACTGCAATCATCAAAATGCCGCATGCCCGGTGATATGTTGACCAATGATTAACGTATGAATATCGTGTGTGCCTTCGTAGGTGATCACGGTCTCCAAATTACATAAATGACGCATGGCGTGATAATCATCGAGGATGCCGTTGGCGCCTAAAATCTGCCGCGCCAGCCGGGCGATTTCCAGCGCGTGAAAGGCGTTGTTGCGCTTAGCCAGCGAAATTTGCACCGGTGTGACCTTTTTCTGATCCTTTAAGCGGCCAAGCTGCAAAACCAACAACTGTGCTTTGGTAATTTCAGTGACCATGTAGACTAACTTTTGCTGCACCAATTGGTGGCTGGCGATGGGTTTGTTTTCAAACTGAATGCGACCTTTGGCATAATTGAGCGCTTCATCGTAACAGGCCATCGCCGCGCCTGCGACTCCCCAGGCGATGCCGTAGCGTGCCTGCGACAGACACATCAGGGCATTCTTCAAGCCCTCGGTTTTGGGGAGAAGATTCTCTGCGGGGATGACACAGTTATCGAACAGCAACTCTGCGGTATCCGATGCCCGCAGCGAGAGTTTGCCATGAATGGCTTTGGCCTCGAAACCCGGCGTCCCCTTTTCCACCAAAAATCCGCGAAAGCCATCGTCAACTTTCGCCCAGACGACCGCCACATCCGCCAGCGTGCCGTTGGTGATCCACATTTTAGCGCCGTTCAGCTTCCAGCCATTTTTGAGGCGTTCCGCGCGAGTGCGCATTCCGGAGGGATTGGACCCGAAGTCCGGCTCCGTGAGTCCGAAACAGCCGACGGTCTCCCCTGCCGCTAACTTCGGCAGCCACTTTTGCTTTTGTTCCTCCGAGCCAAAGGCGTGAATCGGATACATCACCAGGCTGCCTTGCACGGAGACGAAACTGCGAAGCCCGCTGTCGCCGCGTTCCAACTCCTGATTAATGAGACCGTAGGCGACGTTGTTGAGTCCCGCGCAGCCGTAGCCGCTGAGGTTCGAGCCGAGTAGCCCCATTTTGCCGAGTTGGGGAATGAGTTGCCGCGGGAATTCGCCTCGGCGATAATGATCCCGTACAATAGGCATGAATTCTTCTTCCACAAATTCGCGCACCGTATTGCGAACCAGCCGCTCTTCATCGGTGAGT
>DASWHH010000118.1:0-2733 GCA_036398295.1 bacterium | reverse complement strand
AATTCATTTATAAAGAAATCATCGACTACTCCACGGCGCACTGGTCAGATGAACTGGGTCAAAAGTTGCTCTTTCGCCTATTCCAGGCCTACTATCTCGAACCCGCTCTGCTGCCGGATTATGTGCTGGCGAAATATTTCGAAGAGCGAGGTCAGGCGGCCGCTCCGAAAACAGTTACCGCTAACGGCAAATTGCGTGAAATGCAAAATGATGATTGTTTCTATCGCATGATCTGCGATCACATAGCCGGCATGACCGACACCTTCGCCGTGCACGAGGCCGAGCGTTTAGCGCAGTTGCATAAATTCGATGCCGGCGACCTCCACCTCGAGACCGTGTTAGGCGTTACTTCGTACCACGATTAATGCACCTTCGCATCGAAAATCTCGCCTTTTGCTACCCATCCTTCGGTTTTCCTTCGCAGCTGGTCTTGAGTGACATCAATTTAGAAATCTGCGGGGGCGAATTTGTTGGGATCGCCGGGCCTTCGGGGTCCGGCAAAACCACCTTGATGCAACATGTCACCAGATTGCTCAAGCCGGATGAGGGCCGGGTATGGGTTGACGGATGCGATCTCGGATCGTCCGCCATCAATATCGATGATCTGCGGCGGCGCATCGGGCTGGTGTTCCAGTTTCCGGAAGCGCAGTTGTTTGAGGAGAGCGTGTTTGCGGACGTTGCGTTCGGCCTTCGCAATTTAGAATTAGCGGAGAATGAGATCAGCGAACGGGTTCATCGCGCTTTGCGTCAGGTCGGTCTTGACGTCGAGGCTTTTGGCGCCCGCTCACCCATTCGTTTGAGCGCCGGAGAAAAACGTCGCGTGGCGCTCGCTGGCATTTTGGTAATGAATCCTGAGGTTCTCATTCTCGATGAGCCTACCGCCGGTCTCGATTATCCCGGTGTGCAGACGATGATTGCCATTCTAAAAGAATTTCATAGCGCCGGAAAAACGGTGGTGTTGATATCTCATCATTTGGACCTGTTGTTGACGTTGGCTGATCGGGTGATTTTGATGAATCGCGGCAAGGTATGTTTTGATGGTGCTATTGCCAAGTTGATATCGATGCCGGAAGTTCTTGAGTCGGCCGGTCTGGGGTTGCCGAGAATACTGCACTTTGTTCGCTATCTGCAAATGGCCGGCTGGACTGTTCCGGCAAATAACCGCTCGTTTCCGAGGGTCTTGGAGTTGTTATCCTATTTCCGCCAGGGTGTTTCAAAACAATCCAATGGCTGAAAAGTAGTCGATTTTTACCCAGCCGATTTACCAGTGAGCACATTTGTAGTACTCCTTTTAAAAAATTCCCTGCACTTCCGCTGTGAGCCTCCCGAAAAGTGCTCTAATTGTATAAAGATTGTGAGCATGTGAGTGATATTTTTGCGGCCGGGATCACCCTGCAACCGACTTACGGAGAGTGTCCCGAGTGGCTGGCATGGTGTTTGCCAAAAAGGGCAAATGATTCACACTTTTCACGCTCGACATAATAGGGACTAATTCGGAAGGTGAAAATTTTAAGATGTCAATAGCAGCTGTCGATACCTACTACAAACGATTCAGTGATGTCGAATTATTGGAGGAGTTTAAACGTAGCTTGTTAGTTGACACCAGGGAAATCGAAAAGCCGGAAGAAAGCGAGTGGGGAAAAAATTTCGGATTTGATTTTCACTACCCGCTCGTCAGCCGCAGTGTCGAGATCAAGCAAATTTTTCGCTTGATCAAAAAGGTTGCGAAGAGCAACGCCTCCATTTTGATTCACGGCGAAACCGGAACCGGAAAAGAGTTGATTGCCGGCCTGATTCAGTTTATCAGTCTGCGGGCGGATAAACCCTTTATCAAAGTCAATTGCGCCGCGCTGCCGGAAAATTTGCTGGAGAGCGAATTGTTCGGACATGAAAAGGGCGCGTTCACCGGGGCTTATCAGACGCGCATCGGCAAGTTTGAACAAGCCGACGGTGGCACGCTGTTTCTGGATGAAATTGGCGATATGCATTTGACGACGCAGGCCAAAATCTTGCGGGTTTTGCAGGATCAAACTTTCACGCGACTTGGCGGCAACCGCACCCTCTCAGTCGACGTGCGGATCATCGCTGCTACCAACAAAGACCTGGTGAAGGAGATCGACGTTGGTAATTTCAGAACGGATTTGTACTACCGGCTGAATGTGGTGATGCTGCACATTCCGCCGCTGCGCCAGCGCAAAGATGATATTTTGATCATCGCTGAATATTTTCGCCGGAAGTTCTCGCAGGAGATCCGCAAGAACGTCGGCGGTTTTTCGGAAACCACCAAGGAATTGTTGAAGAACCACTCCTGGCACGGCAATATTCGCGAGTTACGCAATCTCATCGAGCGGGCGGTGCTGGTGACGGAAGAAGGGCACCAGATCACCCCCGAGGATCTGGCCATGTCCGGAAAAGATTATTTTGCTGCCGGCGGCCGCGACCGACGCCGGACGGCCGATGGCGGGGAGCTGATCGGCTTCAATACGTTGAACTTAGAAACCATCGAGCGCGAAGCCATTCTGCGTGCCCTGCAGATGACCAACTGGATTCAAAAGGACGCCGCTAACATGTTAGGGGTTTCTCCCCGGGCGCTCAACTATAAAATCCAGCAACACAATATCACCCACCCGAACTGGAAGAAGAATATCTAGCCTGGACAACTCGTAAATCCCTCAATCAAAACTCCATTATTCCGCCCTTAGTAACAACTGTCCAGGACTGCATTACGTTATT
>DASWHH010000117.1:0-3976 GCA_036398295.1 bacterium | reverse complement strand
TATCGCAAGGCCATTCGGGAAAAGTATCGCTTTTACAGCTACGGCGATGCGATGCTAATTTTATAACCATTTGCCATCGCATTTGCAAATCTCTGCTATCATAGTTGCAGCCGGTTCGGGTCAGCGAGTGGGCGGCTCCATACCCAAACAATTTCAGTTGCTGGGCGGAAAACCTGTTCTGGCTCACACCCTGCAGGTTTTTCAGGACTGTGATTTGGTGGATAATGTCCTCATCGTTGCAGCTGGAGATTGGCTGCCCTTTGTTAGTCAGCAGATTGTCGATCGTTACCGGATCACCAAAGTGCTTAAAGTCGTCACTGGTGGCCAGCAGCGCCAGGATTCGGTTTTTGCCGGTTTACGGGCGTTGGAGGCCGACACCGAAATCGTCGCCATCCATGACGGTGTCAGACCATTCTTGAGTAAAGAAAAACTAAAGGAAGTGATCGAATGCTGTCGGACGTTTGGCGCAGCGATATTGGCAGTTCCCCCGAAAGATACCATCAAAATTGAGAAGGCCGGTTTTGTCGAGAAAACTCCGTCGCGTGATAAGCTCTGGTGTGTTCAAACCCCGCAAGTTTTCAAATATGATTTGATTCTTAAGGCATATGAAAAAGCCTATGAGCACGGGGTTTACCACACCGATGACGCGACGCTGGTGGAACGATTGGGCTGTCAGGTTAAAATCGTTGATGGGGAACACGAGAACATGAAGATCACCGTGCCCTTCGATTTGAAGATTGCGGAAATAATTCTAGCTGCGAGATAGTATGATTCGCGTCGGTTTTGGATACGATGTGCATCAATTGGTGGAGGGCCGTGCTTTGATTTTAGGTGGGGTGGAGGTCCCTTTTGAAAAGGGATTACTGGGCCACTCTGACGCCGACGTCCTGTGTCATGCCATCGGTGATGCGTTGTTAGGGGGGGCGGCCCTTGGCGACCTCGGCTTCCACTTTCCCAACTCCGATCCCAAATTCGCCGGCATCTCCAGTTTATGGTTGTTGCAGGAAATAGCCCGAATGCTGCGTGAATCAAATTTTGAAATTAATAACGTCGATTCGACGGTCGTTCTGGAGAAACCCAAGCTCCTGCCATACATCCCGGCGATGCTGCGGAATATCGCAGCCTCGTTGCGGGTGTCGGAATCGCAAATATCCATCAAAGCCACGACTTCGGAACGCCTGGGTTTTGTCGGCCGCGGCCAGGGGGTGCAAGCCTTTGCAAGTGCGCTCCTTCAACAACTGGAACAGCCGCGATGAAGCCGACCGTAAGGGTGCGATTTGCGCCAAGCCCAACCGGGCATCTCCATATTGGCAACGCGCGAACCGCGATCTTGAATTGGATTTTTGCCAGAAAACACCAAGGCGTATTCGTTTTGCGCATCGAAGACAGCGATCGCGAGCGCTCCACGGCATCAGCGGAGCCTGCAATTTTAGAGGATTTGCAATGGCTTGGGTTAAACTGGGATGAAGGACCGCAGGTTGGTGGTGACCACGGCCCGTATCATCAGTCACAACGGTTACACCTGTATGCAGAGTATTTAAATGTCCTCAGGACACAAGGCAATGCCTATCCTTGTTATTGCAAAGAGGAGGAGCTGGAGGCTAAGCGACAGGTTGCGCTGCAGCGCGGCGAGAATCCACGCTATGATCAAAAATGTCTCTCATTGTCGACAGACGAGATCAGGTCTTTTGAGAAAGAGGGACGTAAGCCGGTATGGCGGTTTCGAGCGCGCCGAGGAGAAGTCAAATGGGAGGACTTACTCAAAGGGGAGATTTCTTTTGATGGCGAATCTTTTGGAGATTTCGTGGTTGTGCGCCCGGACGGTGCGCCGGTGTACAATTTTGCGGCTGTCGTGGATGACGGCTTGATGAAAATTACGCATGTGATTCGCGGTGACGATCATGTTTCAAATACCCCCAAGCAAATATTGATTCACGAGGCTTTCGGGTGGCCCCTGCCGCAATTCTGTCACATCCCGATGATTCTCGGGCCCGATCGCACCCGATTATCCAAACGTCATGGCGCGACTTCCATGGCTGAACTGCGAATAAAAGGCTATCTTCCGAAAGCGCTGATAAATTTTTTGAGTTTGTTAAGCTGGTCCGCGGAGAGCGGCGACGAGGTCCTGCCGCTCGAAAGAATTATTGCTGAGTTTGACACCAAACGCATGTCAAAATCACCCGCGCTGTTTGACCCCCTCAAACTGAATTGGATGAATGGGATTTACATTCGCGATATGGCGATAGACGAATTGGTTCAGGCAGCGCTGCCATTTTTGCAGGATTCTTCGCTTGACACGAGCCATGAATTTCAGTTGCAGAAAGCGCTTGAATTAACCCGCGGTGGCATCGAGACCCTAAGTCAATTCCCCGAGGCGCTCGAACCCTTTTTCCGACAGCAAGTTCAACTGACCGATGGCGAAGCCAGTGAGATCGCTTCGCGGGATTCCTCGCAAAAAATATACTGGGCATTTTTGCGTTTACTTCAGAATTACGATAGCATGGACAGCGCCACGTTTCGGATGATCATGAAACAGCTGCAAAAGGAAACGGGCATAATGGGCAATGAATTGTGGGTACCGATCCGCGTAGCCCTGATGGGCCGGGTTCACGGCCCGGACCTGCCAGCCAGTGCAGAAATCCTGGGAAAACAAAAGTGTGAACGCTTCGTGCGGTCATTGGTGTATTAATATTGCAAGAATGTGAATATGACTATAAAACTTCACAACACCTACAGCAATACCAAAGAAGAATTTGTGCCAGTCGAGAAGGGAAAGGTCAAATTCTATATGTGTGGACCGACGGTTTACGATTACATTCATTTGGGCAATGCCCGCGCGTTTATTGTATTTGATGTCCTGCGGCGATTTCTACGATATCTCGGTTACCAGGTGACCTACGTGCAGAATATCACCGACATCGACGACCGAATCATCGAGCGCTCAATCAAAGAGGGGGTTGACACCACGGAGATTACTCAAAAATATACTCGGGCTTTTTTAGAAGACCTGGACGCACTGGGGATCGAACGCGCCGATGTCCATCCCAAGGCGACCGAGCACGTCGGGGACATCATCGCTCTCATTCAAAAATTGATTACTAAAGGTATAGCATACCGGGTTAATGGCGATGTGTTTTACGACGTTTCGAAATTCAAAGATTATGGGAATCTTTCCGGCAAGAGGATCGCGGAGTTGGTTTCCGGTGCTCGGGTAAAGGTCGATGAAAAGAAGCGCAGTCCGCTAGACTTTGCTCTTTGGAAGAGTCAAAAACCAGGAGAGCCCGCGTGGGAAAGCCCATGGGGTCCGGGACGTCCCGGTTGGCACATTGAATGTTCGGCCATGTCAATGAAATATTTGGGTGACAGTTTTGATATTCACGCCGGCGGCATTGACCTGATTTTCCCGCATCACGAGAACGAGATTGCCCAAAGCGAGGCCATCACGCACAAGCGGTTTGTCAAATATTGGTTGCACAACGGTTTTTTAGAGATCGATGGCAGCAAGATGGCCAAATCTCTGGGCAATTACCGTACTGTGAAGCAGGTTTTGAAGGACTATCCCGGAGTGGTCATCCGCATGTTTTTTCTGCAAAAGCATTATCGCAGCCCCATTGATTTCACCATCGAGGGAATGCAGTCTGCAGAAAGCGCATGCAATCGCCTACAGATATTTTACAAGAATTTGACCGAAGTGGTGTCAACTTTGAATAGTAGTGAAATTCCATTGGATTCGGATGCACTCACGCAAACGGAACAGCCAGTCTACCAGGCTCTGACACGGCAACGGGATGACATGCTGGTCGCCCTGAGCGATGACTTCAATACCGCCGGCGCGTTGTCTCAGCTATTTGATTTTGTGCGCGAGTGTAATAAGCTATTGAACAAAGAAAACTTAAGTGAAGGCGAGCAAAGGATACTCCTGTTTTCCAGCAAAGTTTTTAACGAATTTGACTCGTTTCTCGGATTAGTTGATCGC
>DASWHH010000116.1:0-6278 GCA_036398295.1 bacterium | reverse complement strand
AGCACCTTATCAACTTCATCGCCATCGAGGATTTCGCGTTCTAAGAGCGAGCTGGCCAGGGCATGCAGTTTGTCGATATTTTTGGCGATGATGTCTTCGGCTTTGTCGGACGCACTGGTTACGATTTGCTTCACTTCCTCGTCAATGAGCTGCGCTGTCTTTTCGCTATAATCACGGTGCTTGGCGATTTCCCTGCCGAGAAAGATTTCTTCTTCCTTTTTGCCAAAGGTCAGCGGACCCATTTTTTGGCTCATACCCCACTCGCAAACCATCTTGCGAGCCAACTCGGTGACGCGTTCGAGATCGTTTCCCGCACCGGTGGTCAGCTCATTCATCACCAGCTTTTCAGCGGCGCGGCCGCCCATTAAGTGGCACAACATCGATTCGCAATAGGATTTGGAGTAGTTGTGTTTTTCATCCATTGGGAGAGTGGTCGTGACACCCAGGGCCCGCCCGCGGGGGATGATCGTAACCTTGTGGACTTTGTCGGAGTGCGGCGTGAACTTCGCCACCAGCACATGGCCGGCCTCGTGGTACGCGGTGATGCGTTTTTCCTCCTCCGTGATCAGCATGCTTTTGCGCTCGGCGCCCATCATCACCTTATCTTTGGCATCTTCAAAATCGCGCATATCGACAAATTTTTTATTGGCGCGGGCTGCCAGCAACGCCGATTCATTGACCAAGTTTGCCAGATCTGCTCCCGAAAATCCGGGAGTGCCTTTTGCGATGGTGGCCAAGTTGACATCATTGGAAAGAGGAACGTGGCGGGCATGCACCTTTAAAATACCTTCGCGCCCGCGCACATCTGGCCGGTCCACAACGATTTGGCGATCAAAACGCCCGGGCCGCAGCAACGCATGATCGAGCACATCCGGACGATTGGTGGCAGCAATCAGAATGACGCCCTCGTTGGAATCGAAGCCGTCCATTTCCACCAACAGCTGGTTGAGAGTCTGCTCGCGCTCATCGTGGCCGCCGCCCAAACCGGCGCCGCGATGGCGACCGACGGCATCGACTTCATCAATAAAAATGATGCAAGGCGCGTTTTTCTTTCCCTGTTCAAACAGATCCCGTACCCGCGACGCGCCAACACCCACAAACATCTCCACGAAATCGGCGCCCGACATGCTGTAGAACGGCACACCGGCCTCGCCGGCTACGGCTTTCGCCAAGAGAGTTTTGCCGGTACCCGGAGGGCCGAGCAGCAGAGCGCCCTTGGGAATCTTACCGCCTAATTTCTGAAACTTTTCCGGGTCTTTGAGAAAATCGATGATCTCCCGCAATTCTTGTTTCGCTTCGTCGGCGCCAGCAACGTTATCGAAGGTGATTTTGGGTTGATTCTCGGTAACCATTTTGGCCTTCGACCGGCCGAAGGAAAAAATCCCCTTCGCGCCACCGCCCTGCATCCGCCGCAAAAAGAAGATCCAGAATACGCCAAACAATATCCACGGCAGAAGATTAAAAACGTAGCTCCACCAATCGGTGGAAAGGTCCTCAAATTCCAGAGCCAGACCGTAGTCTTTCTGCCAGCGTTGAGCGATTTCGTTGGTGGGAGCTTCGGGCAGATTTACCTTGAACATGCGATAGCGCTTTCCCAAAACCGGGTCGAAATACTCGGAAACCAACTCACCCTTCAGTTCTTTGTTCGCAACTTTGGCTTCGGTGATTTGCTTGCTTTCCAGATGTTCGATGAATTTAAAGTAGGGAATGTTGGTCCTTCCCCCTCTATCCCATTGCCCTAAGTTGGTTTGGGACAGGATGATAGCAACCATAATGATGAGCAGCCAGAAGAACAAGGTACGAGTCGCTTTCTTCCATTGAAAGTTCTCGTCCTTTTGCGGCTTGCGATTGGATGGTCGCTTGGTAGACTTACCTTTTCCTTTATTCAATTGTTTTACGACCTTTCGTATTTAGTCCATGACATAAATGTCTGGCAGGTTGCGATACTTCTGCGCCAGATCCAAACCATAGCCTACGACAAACCGATTGGGGATCTTGAAGCCGATATAGTGAACCTCGTAGGGCACCCTGTCGGTTCCCTGCTTCACCAGCAAAGATACAAATCTCAACGATTCCGGGTTCGTGGCCTGGAGTTTCTTATTCAAAAACTGCACAGAATAACCTGAATCAACAATGTCTTCGACTACCAGAACATGTCGGCCCTGTAGATGCGCATTCACATCTTTCAACAGCTTCACATGACCGGAAGTCTTCATCGCGTCCTCATAACTCGAAATTTTGATGAAATCAACTTCGCAATCGATGGTCAGCTCCCGGAACAGGTCCGCGCAAAAGATGAACCCTCCGTTGAGGACGCTCACCAGAATCGGACACTTATCGCGATAATCTTCCGAAATCTGCTTTCCCATTTCTCTGATTCTCGCCGCAATCTCCTCCCTGGAAATCAAAATCCGTTTCTTATTGTGAGCCAATTTTTCGGTGTCGTCAAACGGCATCGGACTTGTCAATCAACTCCAACTTCAGTAAACGTTTGGTCTGCTTGGTTACTTTGAAACGGTCATCAATGCCAAATCCTCCGATCCAAATAATCCCGGCAGGTGTTTCCAGGATCGGTGTGTCCCTGCGCAATCCGTGAGGCACTTTTTGATCTGAAAAATAACTGGCTATTTTTTTTTGCCCGGAAAAATTTAAGGGGATAAAACGATCCCCCGGCAGCCACGCGCGCAGGCAACCTGAGCTCCCAGCCTTGTCGAAGTCGACAAACTCGACTCTGTGGCTTTTCTCGAAACGCAGGAACTCGGGTTTTCTTAACGTCGACCAGCGAATTTCGAATCCCCGGAAATGAACACAGCCTTGTTTCTCTAAATTTATTTTCAGCTTGGTGGCCGGTACGCAGCGTTGACGAATAACCCATCCGTTATGGTCGATATAAGATTCAAACTCGCGGTTAATCGGTATCTTTTTCCCCACTTTTCGGGCTGCCACGGATTTCAAAACACGCCCGATTTTATCAAATGTCCAATCTGTCCGAGGAATGCCAAGTTGTTCGCTGGCGTGAAACAGAATGTATTTTTGAACGATATTAAAATAGCTCAAAAATGGTTCAATTTCAAGCACTATTTCATTTTTTTTCAAAGAAACCAATGCTTTATAAGCATTAGCGGCAAAATCTCTAAGAAACACTTCGTTCTCATCGAAAACTGTAGCAGTTCGTACCAGAACCTTGGTTAAGTCGGGATTAAAATGCCTGTTCAGGTAGGGCACCAACTCGCGGCGAATACGATTGCGTCTGAATTTCAAATCACGATTGCTGGAGTCATCGCAGAAATCAATCTTGTGCTCGCGAACAAACTTCTGCAAATCCTGGCGAGTGAATGGCAACAACGGCCGAATGTAGGAGCCTCGCGCCGGCAACATGCCGCGCCAGCCCGTAATTCCGGATCCACGTAGGAAATGGTCGAGCAAGGTTTCGACCTGATCGTCTGCGGTGTGCGCAGTGGCAACTTTCGTAGTCCCGGACTTGGTCATCACCTCCTCAAAACTCTGATAGCGCAACATTCTGGCACTTTCTTCAGTGGATAATTTGTGGCGGGTGGCGTGGTGACGAACATCCACTTTGCGAAAATGAAAGGGCAGGCCCAATTTCGCCGCCAGCTTGCGGGTAAATTCGAGGTCGCGATCAGCTTCCTTGCCGCGCAAGCCATGGTGCACATGAACGACTTGCAGGCTGATTTTCAAATCGTGGTGCAGCGCTGTCAATAAATGCAACAGGGTAACCGAGTCCAAGCCTCCCGAGACGGCCACCAGGATTCTGTCCATCGGGTCGATCAATTTCGACAAAATCAGATGCGCTTTAAATCGAGCCCGCAAATCTTTTTGTGGCATAACCTGACGCTTCCGGTTATTTCCTTAGCCAGACTACTTATGGAGTAATGGAGTTCCGGAGTACTGGATCCGATCCCATTTCCATTGCCACACTACTCCAACACTCCAACACTCCAGGCTGTTATTGTTGACCCAGATATCGCGAAATCATCATCGCCATGAGCGCCACACCGAACGGTAAGGCCGACTCATCGATGTCAAAATGATTCGTGTGCAAATGTCGAATCTCCTCGCCATTCTTTCTGGCGCCCAGCCGAATCAGGGCGCCCGGAGCTTTGCTTAAATAACATGAGAAGTCTTCGCCACCCATACTCACCTGCGGGATGTCGTAAATAGCCTTTTCCCCAAAGTTAGAGACCGCAACCTCGCGCGCCAACTCGATCCATGCCGGATCGTTGCGGACCGAATCCAGCGGTGACGGAAACTCAAGCTTAAATGCACCGCCTGCCGCCCCGGTGCGTGCCTTGGTCCGCTCTGCAATGGCTGACAAAATCTCGCGCCGGGTCTCTTCCTCCACGGTGCGCACCGTTCCCCGAATTTCCACGCAATCAGCGATGATGTTCGAAGCGCTGCCGCCAGACATTTTCCCGACAGAAAGAATCGCTGGAGTATGGTTGTTCTTTCGCCCGCCAACAATCTCATACAAATCGCACAATACTTGATTGCTCAAACGAATGGCATCGATGGCGAGGTGGGGACGAGCGGCGTGACCGCCCCGGCCATGAATCGACAATTTGAATTCGTTGCAATTGGCGGTCAACGCGCCGGGGCGGAGCCCGATCTGTCCGGCAGGGATATCCGGGTAGACATGGTACGCCACCACCGCTTCCACCCCCTCCATCACCCCGGCCTTCACCATCTCCACCGCACCGCTGGGAGCAGCTTCTTCAGATGGTTGAAAAATGAATCGCACACTGCCATGCAGTTTCATATCCAACTGTTTCAGAACCTGCGCTACCCCGATTGCCATGGCCATGTGACAATCGTGGCCGCAGGCGTGCATCACGCCGGGCACCTGCGAGCGATATGCCACCTCCTTCGCGTCTTGAATGGGCAGCGCATCCATGTCAGCTCGCAGGGCCAATTTTTTCCCTGGACATCCCCAATCCAACTCGGCCATCAAACCCGTGCCGGCAAAGCCTGCGGACACGGTCAACCCCTCTTCTTTAAGAAGACCAGCAACATGCGCAGCGGTTTTCACTTCCTTCCAGCTCAATTCCGGATTTTGATGGAAGTGGCGGCGCAGCTTTATGATCTCCTCATGCATGCCCACCACAAGGTCTTTGATTTCTTCAGCAAGTTTTGGATTGTTTTGTGTCATGCGCTCAGAACTTAACTTTTTTGCTCCTGAATTTCAATGAATTTTTCGGCTGCGATTGCAATTGGCATGCTCTTGCTTTATATTTGGCGAATCTATACAGGGAACAACTATGATAAGATTGACAACAGCTTTCACTTATGGGCCCTTGATATGGCTGGCGTTGGCTTGTTCGAAGCAAGATCCGCCTTCTCAAATCACTCCAGCGGAACGCGACCCGCACTCTTTTTCACGACCCCAAGAAGTTGCCGTCACTCACCTGGACCTGGACTTGATGGTGAGCTTTGAACAAATGCAAATTTCCGGCAAAGCTTCTCTGACCATCGAAAACAAAACCGCAGCCAACCAGCTGCTTTTGGACACGCACGATCTCCACATCGAGCGCGTGACCCTCGACGACGCCGAATCTAAAGCGACTTTTGAACTTGGCGTTCCCCAACCCTATCTTGGCCAACCGCTGACAATTGCAATTTCCCCCGAAACGGAAACCGTGCACGTGTCCTATTCCACCAGCCCGGAGGCCGGGGCCCTGCAATGGCTCAGTCCGGAACAAACCGCCGGTAAAATACAGCCGTTTCTGTTCACACAGTCACAGGCGATTCTCGCCCGCACATGGGTTCCGTGTCAGGACAGTCCTGGGGTGCGCATGACCTATTCCGCCAAAATCAAAACCAACCCGGATTTGATGGCGGTGATGAGCGCTGAAAATCCCACGGAGAAAAATCCCGATGGCGTGTACATCTTTAACATGCCGCAGCCAATCCCGTCGTATTTACTGGCTCTGGCGGTGGGCGATCTGGAATTTCGTGCCATCGGGCCCCGCAGCGGTGTTTATGCCGAACCTTCGGTTGTCGAGAAGGCGGCCTGGGAATTGACGGATACCGAACAGATGATTGAAGCAACGGAGCGGTTGTACGGTCCCTATCGCTGGGGTCGCTATGACGTCATCGTCCTGCCGCCCAGTTTTCCGTTTGGCGGCATGGAGAATCCCCGGCTGACGTTCCTCACCCCGACCATTCTCGCTGGCGACCGTTCCTTGGTTTCGCTGGTCGCCCACGAGCTGGCGCACTCGTGGTCCGGCAATCTCCTCACCAACGCCACCTGGAACGACTTC
>DASWHH010000115.1:0-2247 GCA_036398295.1 bacterium | reverse complement strand
CTTTTGTCAATTACACGGAGAACATGGAGACGGTTTTGGATCCCTACGCCGATCAAACCACCTACATGGAAGAATGGCAGGGCTGGTACGGCAATCCTCGCCTCGGTTACGAGCGCACCATTCAATACGAACTGGGAATCGATTACAACATCGCTGATCGTTACAAACTCGATGTCACCGGTTATTACAAGGACAGCAACCGTGAGGCCGACGTCATCACCGGGGTGTACGCGTCACAATATATCGCCACTAAGGCGTTGATGATCAGTAACTCCGGTTACTCGGACGTTCGTGGCATCGAGACCACCCTGGAATCGCGGCTGCGCGGGCCTCTGAATTTTGGTGCCAGCCACGACATTTTCTGGTCATTTGTCGGTGAAGTGGGATTCAGCCGACTTTATGAGCCCGGTTCTCAATTCATTGACGTTCCTAAAGGGTTGCGCCAGGAAAAAGGCGCGTGGAGCAGTTTTCACAAAGTGAAAGCGTGGGTGAATTTCTATACCCCGCGCAGCTGGGGTCCCGAGCTGGCTGGCTTCAGACCGTTTGGCGACTTGAGCATCTATGCTTTTGCGTGGTGGCGCACCGGCGATCCCTACACTTACCATGGGCCCGGCGACCTTTCCACCAAACCCAACAACCAGCGCTGGTTCAATTACTATCAAATGAATCTCAAAGTGGCCAAAGGATTTTCCTTGATGGGAGTCCGTTCCGAATTCAGTGTTGCCGTGCGCAACGTTCTCGATAGCCGATTTTTGCGGCTGCTTTTCGACGACGACCTGACCCGCTGGCACGAAAACCCATCACTCTCAGAAGAAGAGCGCTTGCCGCGGAATTCGTATTCCAATGAACCGGACGTGTGGAACTGGTACAGCTACGAAGTGCCGCCACGCGAAGTGTTCTTCCAATACAAAGTGGACTTCTAATTTCTAGCACAGGGTAGGTAGACGCAGCTAAAATAAGGATACTCACGCAAAGACCTAGAAATCCGGTCGGAAAATGGCCTGTCATTCCGGCCTTGTGCCGGAATCCCCTGCTTCTGTGCGGGAACCGGGGAGATTCCTGCATACGCAGGAATGACATGCTAATCTTTTTGGATTTTCCGACCGGATTTCTAAAGACGCAAAGATATCGTAAAGATTTCTTTTCCGATCCTTGCACCTGGGCGTAAGTTTTGGGACGGAGTTCATTCGACACAGACTAAATATGTCTTTCAGCGGAGTTCTCGCATCTATGAGGCGATGTAGAATTTTGTCGGCACTTCTGGTGTCGCTGCTTTTGGTTGCCAATGCTTCGGCCCAGATCACCTGGGCGAAGCAAACGTTGAAGCGCGGTAAGTTGTGGGCCACGCTGTGGAACTCGCTGCAATACGGCGATCCGGTGGAGCCGTCCAACGCCTTTCACACACTCGACTATCCCGGTTACTCCAAAGGCACCAACATCGATGACGCTCTCAATTACGCCGAGGCTGCGGGCTACGCGATTTACGGCGTCCGCAACGGCGTCGAGTATTCGTACACGTTGAATTCGCGATTTTTTCCATCCGGCCAATTCATTTTCCCAGTTGAAGAAACGCTGCTTACCCGCAACTACAATTTGCCTAACCTCGCGATTCCGGGCGAGGAGATTGTCAGCGGCGGACATCACGTCAACGGACTCGAGGTCGATGTTTCGCGCCGCAGCCGGGCGTGGAGTTATCCAAAGTACGACGACTTCATCATTCATCAAGTCACCATCACCAACACTGAATTTTCGAACATCACCGATCTCTATTTCGGCATGCGTTACGGTTTGCGGCTGACCACCCGCTCCGGATCGCGCGGCGACGAGAAATACGGCTGGGAACCCGCCAATAAATTTTTCTACTTTTACGATCATCGCCGATTCAATTTTGAAGACGAAACCGAAATTGTCTGGAATTTTGGCGTTGGGCCAGAGCGTGGCGACATTGCCGATGCGCGCGATATTTACGAGGCCGGTACCCGTGAGCATGAGTTGGACGCGGCCGGATTTTTTACAGCCATCGTGCTGGATTCAGCGGGGGCCAACACCTATCAAAATATTCTCGAGCACACCGGACAGGGCGTGACCGTCGGCGCGTCCAATGAGGACATCATGTTCATTCAAGGTGTGGATCCACCGCAGCGGGTGAAAGCCGTGATGGCCCATCAGCAGCCGCGCATGTCGTGGGACGAAGCGCGTGCGGCCGGCGGCGAAGGCGGCTCCAAATTTGAGCGGCGCCCGGAATTT
>DASWHH010000114.1:0-3586 GCA_036398295.1 bacterium | reverse complement strand
CGCCCGTTGCCAGAAAATTCTGCAGGTTCTGCGCCTCGGCACTCTCCAATTTAGGGAGATTGCAAAGAATTACAATCGCATAGTCGTCCAAATTCTGCGCGCCAAGGTCTTTGTACAGAATGTTTTTGATTCGAATATAGGTGGCCACCTCTTTTTCCGGTTGCAGCGCCAGATTCAGAAAATAGGTGTCGCTGGGCTGCGCGCCAATCATTAACACCGGAATTTCATCGGGGATCCTAAACGTGAAGTACCGGCGGTTGTCGGCGAGCAGCGCATCGTCTTCCAGAAGTACCATACCCGCCTGCAAGCCGGTGCGGTCCGGAACGAAACGAAACAACACTTTGGCAGTGGCATTCGCCTCCACATCCACAGTATTCTGTCCCACCCGTTTGCCGTTCACAAAAAGATGAACCAGCTTATTCCTGATCGAACTCGCGGCAGGGTTGCGAAGGCTGGCCTCGATTTCAACTACTTTAGCTTTTTCGAGAATTTGATTGGCCAACCGGACCTCAGCAATCGTCAGGTTCTGAACTTCGTTAACCACCGGCATCGCAAATAGCCGAATGCCCGGGGCGAGCCACTTGGCGCCGTCGCTATTTTGCGCCGCAGTGAAACCGTTTTTCTGTAAATCGCCGATCAAATAGACCTCTTTGTTGATATTAGCGGAGCGCCCCATGATATTGTCGGCGAGGTTGAGCGCGCCGAGGTAATCGGTGCGAGCGTAAGAGAGTTCAGTCTGCTCGATCAGCTCGCGAACGGAATCGAGGTTGTAGCGCGCACCTTCATGAGCAACCACGGCCGGCCACTGGGGGTAGATCAGGTAAATTTCGTCGCCGGGGCGAAGCAAACTCACGATTTCAAGCGCTCGCCGTTTGGCTACTTCCAACAGCGTCTGACTCTCGAGCTCACGCCCCATGCTCATGGTGTTGTCGAGAATGATCACGGCGGTTATCTGTGCGCCTGCGCCTATCGCCGACGACGCCGTGCTTCGCAGTGCCGGCCGCGAGAATGCCAGCACCAGAAACAAGATCAGCAGCGCGCGTAAAATCAGCAGCAGAATCTGGCGCAGCTTGAGGCGGCGAATTTGCTGCTGCTGCAGTTCCTTCAAAAATCGCAACGTGCTGAACGCGATGAGCTTGATCTTCTGACGGGTGAATAAGTGGATCAAAAATGGGATGGCCACCGCCGCCAGCCCAAGAAGGATAGTGGAATTGAGAAAAGTAAACATCCCATCAACCAAACATTTTGGCAATCTTCCCGAACAGGCCCGTTTTCAAGGGTTGAATGGGAAGCGGATCTGGCGCGATGATGGCTTCGCCGGCCAGCGCTTTTTGCGGGTTGATTTTGAAGAGGGTGCGCGCCCTTTCCTCGCCCCAACCCTCAGCGACCGCATACAGCGTATCGCGGAGTTTCATGGGCCGGCTGCTGGTGTTATGAGCATCGCTACCGCAGAAGTGGATCAGATTACTGTTCATGAGGATCATTGCCGTGTCGCGTACGTGACTGCCGTGGCGCCCAAGAAGGCTGCCCGCGTTCATCTGCAGCCGCGCCCCGCGTTGCACAAACTCGAGCGCGCGCATGGGATTGCGTATGACACCGGCATTGCGCTCCGGATGTGCTATGATGGGAACCATGCCCTCCATGATGATCTCAAAAAATCGGTCGACGGCAAATTTGGGAATCCCTTGCATGGGGAACTCCACTAGAAAATACTTCTTATTGTCGTTGTAGGTGGAAATCTTATGACTCAAGTCCATATCGGCCTGGGCGTATATCTCTGCCCCTAAGTGAACTTTCAGTTTCAGGTTTTCGTTTTTGATTCGGTCTTGTAGCTCGTTGTATTTCAGGATAATCTCATCCTCTTTTTCATAGCCGAGATTGCTCAGAATATGGTGCGTGATAGCAATTTCGGAGATACCGTCCTCCTGGGCCTGATAGAGCATGGCCATGGTTTCTTGCCAGCTCTGCGGTCCGTCGTCGATTTTGGGCAGCACGTGCGAATGGATGTCGATCAAGATTCCTCCGTGTACATTGATCTGGATGCGCATTGCAATACGCACCTACCTTGGTTCAAATGATTTCTGATGAATCGCCTGTGCAAATTCCGCAATCAGGTTGTGATTGCGTTCTTTCTCCAAAACATTCCCCGTCACCACGAACGACGCGCCGGCCATGACTTTCCGCTGCGCTTCCTCCGGCGTGCTGATACCGCCGCCGACAATGATGGGCAGTGAAATATAGTGGTTCAGGCCGGCGATCATTTCGTCCGGCACCGATTGCGGCGCGCCGCTGCCGGCCTCCAGGTAAACCATTTGCATTCCCAGGTATTGCGCTGCCAGCGCCGTCGCCTTGGCGATATCCACTTTGTCGCGTGGAATCGCGCGGGTGTTACTCATGAACTCCGCGGATGTGACGCGTCCGGATTCGATCAACATGTAACCCACGGAAATCGACTCCACGCCAAACGCCTTGACCAGCGGCGCAGCTTTCACCTGCTCGCCAATCAAGTAGGTTGGATTGCGGCCACTGATGAGCGACAGAAAAAAGATGGCATCGGCGTGACGAGACACCTGCAAGGAACTGCCGGGAAAGATAATGACCGGGCATGCAACATGTTTCCTGATCTGCCTCACCAAATGATCAAACGACGAACAGAGCAGCAAACTTCCACCGATGAGTAAGGCATCGGCACCGCTGGCGCTGGCATGCGCCGCAAACTCGATGAGCTGTTCCTCCGGCCATTTGTCCGGATCGATGAGGACAAGATATCCCGCCCCCCTGGCTGCGCGAATTGACTTTAGTCGTTCGGACGTCGTCAAGTGACCTTAATCCTCTTTCACAAACTCACTGATTATATCCGGCACTTTTGCCAGTGCCAAATCAATCTTGCCGATATTCTTGCCGCCTGCCAATGCCATGTGTGGTTTGCCGCCGCCGTCAACGATGCACTATCGCTCTTTGCGCCCAAACTCATTAATTAAGTTCTCAATTTCCTGATCAAACTGCTTCCATACTCCTGGCAGGCTTACCGCAAGTGGTCGTAATTCTTCCTCCTCTAACAGAACTCCGTAGGCATGAACAAAAAAATGGCGAAAGCCCCGATACTTGTCGAGTTGATCAGATAGTCCTTGGGTGATAATTTTCTTCTCTACCGCAACATTCAATAGATCTTTGTGAGAAGAAGCTGAATCGGAAATCTTGATCCTCTTGAACTTCAAAATCCGATTGAGAATGTTCTCCATTCCATTGTAGCAATGATGCAAAAAAGAACCAATAGCTGACAACTCAATTTCCGATTTCTCAGTACGATTCAGAGCTTCATCCAATAATCTCAAAGTTTTTTCGATATACTCCTTGTCGATTGAGATTTCCTCGGCGAGCTTATCCATAAATTTTGGTCGCTTCTTTCTCAATGGATTTCGTGAATCGGGATTCTTTCGACAAATCCACTATATCCACGGGCTTTGACAGGTACCTCAGCAACTTACCATAAAAGTCAAAGAACAGAGTGGGTGAAACTCCTCGAACCGCTAAATCAATGTCGTTAGCCTCTTCTTTGTTGTCAAGGGAAGAACCAAACAAATAG
>DASWHH010000113.1:0-4593 GCA_036398295.1 bacterium | reverse complement strand
ATCATCCACCGTTGAGAAAGGTTGCGGCCAGCACGCCTAAAAATCCGATCAGGAAAGACGCTGGCACCCGATAGTCGTGATGGTTTTCATGGGCCATTGGCAGTAAATCGCTGGTGGAAATGTAAAGAAAAGTGCCGCCGGAGAGTCCGACGCCGAGACTTAAGTAAATCGTTCCATCGAAGGGCATGAGCTGGCCGATGACGGCTCCCACCACATTTAGGCCGGCGATCACACTCAGGGCGAGCCAGGCCTTGCGTTCTTGATAGTGATGCGAGAGCATGATGGAGGCGATGGAGAGGCCGGTCGGAAGACGATGGAGGATGACGGCCGCAATAACGATCATACCCAGGGTCTTTTCCAATTCAAAACTGACGGCAATGGCGAAGCCATCGAGCAGGCTGTGAAAGCCAATGCCGGCGAGCGCGGCGCCCCTAAAAGGATGAACGCGGCAATCTTGTTCACGACAGGCGTGGATCATCGCCACCTTCTCATAACCATAGAGCAACATAAAACCGAGGCTCACCGCTACCATGGCCCAGCGACCGGTTTCCGCGTAGCTTTCCGCTACCATGTGGTTGAGGCCAGTGGAAAGCAGTACGCCAGCGGAAAAAGCCACCAACAAGGTAAGTGTTTCCTTGGTAAGTTTTTTATGAAGCAGCGGAATGCTGCCGCCTATCATCGTCGCGGCGGCGGCGATGATAGAAAAAAGAATGACATACATTCAGATATCCCAGTAAAAATTTCGGATGCAAAGGTAAGATTTTGGCGGAAGGAAGTCAAGCCTATTCGGGTAAGCGGAAACCGAAAATCGCAATTCGAAAAAACGTTTTAGGTTTTCCGCTCTTCGGTCTCCGCTCCCCGGTTTTCGTCTTTTGCCCTGAAACGCGCCAGCCGCATGGCATTACTGGTCACACCTAACGACGCACCCATGTCGCCGATCACCACCGCCATCACCAGCGAGACCAGTCCTGGAAACACCCCGATGGCCAGGGTGAATTTGATCACAATCGACGCCCAGATATTCTGCTTGATCACCCGCTGCGCCCGCCGGCTCAGTTCAATGAGATAGGGTAGCTTCGATAAGTCATCCGACATCAGGGCGATGTGAGCCGTTTCCAACGCGGTGTCCGTGCCGGCTACGCCCATTGCCACGCCCACGGTGGCGGCGGCCAACGCCGGCGCATCGTTTACGCCGTCCCCGACCATCGCCACTTTGCCGTGTTTCTTTTCCAAGAGTTTGATTTCCTTAACTTTGTCTTCCGGCAACAGGGCCGCATGATAATGGCAAATACCAAGCTCTGACGCAATCGCCTTCGCCGTTTCCGGGTTATCGCCGGTGATCATAACCACCTCTTTGCCCGCCGCCTGCAATTGGCGCACCATCTCCCTGGCATCGCCCCGTATTTCATCCTGCAGCGCGATGATACCCACGATGGCTTTTTCACTTCCAACCAGCATCGTGGTTTTGCCGGCCTGCTGCAGCGACTGCAACTCCTGCGACGGCAAATTAAGCCCCGACCGACTGAAGAGCTCCGGACGGCCAATGTGATATTGCTCGCCGTTCACCGTGCCGCGGATACCCTTGCCAGGCAGCGATTCGAAACCCGCAATAGCTTGCAATGGCGTACCATCTGCGGCGTCAACAATGGCGCGAGCGATAGGGTGGCTGCTACGCGATTCGAGAGATGCCGCCAATCGCAGAACCTCGATTTCCGGCATGCCATTGAGGGACACCACGTCGGTTACCTTCAGCTGACCCTTGGTGAGCGTGCCGGTTTTGTCAAAAGCGATGACTTTAATTCTGCTCATTTCTTCGAGGTACACGCCGCCTTTGATGAGCACACCATTACGGCTGGCGTTGGTGAGTGCGGAAACCACCGACACCGGTGTTGAAATGACCAGCGCGCAGGGACAGGCGATCACCAGCAAAGTGAGAGCTTTCACAAACCAGGCGTTAAACGCCCCGCCCAGGAACAGAGGCGGAACTATCGCGACCACGACCGCCAAAGCCACGACGGTAGGTGTGTAGATTCTTGAAAATCTTTCAACGAAACGCTCGCTCGGGGCCTTCTGCGACTCGGCCTCTTCCACCATGTGGATGATACGCGCCAGCATAGAATTTTCACTTCGCTTACTGACCCGCACTTCAAGGTAACCTTCGACGTTGATTGAACCCGCGAACACCGTTTCCCCCACCTCCTTGGACACCGGCACCGATTCTCCGGTGATGGGCGATTGGTCGAGACTGGAGTAACCGCTAACCACTTCCCCATCCAGCGGTACTTTTTCACCGGGACGAATGATGAGTAGATCGCCGATTTCAACCTGTGCTACCGGCAAGGCGATTTCCGATTCGCCGTGTTTCACGCACGCCGTTTCCGGCGTGAGCTTCATCAGCGCACGCAGAGAGTTACGCGCACGCTCGACGGCAAAGCTTTCCAGGAGCTCGGCGAGGGAAAATAAGAACGCCAGACTGGCCGCTTCGATATATTCTGCGATGATAATCGCCCCCACAATTGCCATCGTCATCAACGCATCCATGGTAAAACGCAGGCGGCGGATGGATGCCCAACCCGCGCGGGCAAAATTGAACGCGCCGGCGAATGTGGCAAGCAGAAAACACAGAACCGAAAGCGCAACGCCGCGTCCAACCAAATGAAAAAGGGGTTGATCGGCAGTGAGAACCCGCAGCGCCAGTCCAGCTGCCAAAGCGGCGCCGGAGATGATCATCCCCTGGACTTGCCCCTCCGACCAAAAATTTCGCTTCTCGAACTTTTTGTGCGCTTCTTGTTTCACCTTATAACCAATTTTTTCCACTCGCATCACTAAGTCTTGCAGCGTAACTTTGTGAGGATCGTAATCAATTTTCATTCTACCGGTGGTGAAGCCGACTTTTACGCTCTTCACCCCGCCCACCTTTGCGATGGTGCCTTCGATGGTGCCCGCGCAGTCAGCGCAATGCAGACCTTCTAAGTGCAGTTCTTCGGATTTGATATGGTCATGCATATGAATTCAATCCCCCCTAGCTTACTGTTTTGAGTTTTACTCACGAATATGCTCCATCGCCGCCTCAATCAACTCGCTGATATGCGAGTCATCCAGTGAGTAGTAGGCGATCTTGCCTTCGCGACGAAATTTTACCAGCCGCAGATTCCTTAACCGGCGCAACTGATGGGAAATAGCCGAGCGGGTCACGCCCAACAGCGCCGACAAATCGCAGCCGCACATCTCGGCTTCATTAAGCGCTAAAAGGATTTTCAGGCGAGTCGGGTCGCCAAGCAGCTTGAAGGTTTCGGTCAGATCGTAAAGCTGGCCGTTGGCCAGGAGTTTTTTCCGCACCGCCTTGACTTTTTTCTCATCAATGAAAAGGATTTCGCAGGTCACGTCATTCATAGTATCACCATCAACGATTGAGCAATCGTTCAATCGAATATAGCACATCCATTGTGAAAGTCAAGCAAATTTTGGGTCGACAAGCCGACTGATACTTCGCTTGCGGGAGGGAACCGCCTGCGACAAAAGCGGAGGTTGCTTTTTGAGATTCAACTTCCTAAGTTCGTCAAAAGTGAGGAAATCAGATGAGCACCATTTTTCCAGAGGGAGAGGCCGTACGCCGGGCCATCAAATGGATTTCAGAACGGGCGCAGGCGCATCCCGATGAAAAAATTCACAATTTCGTGTCAGAAGCGATCACCCGCTTTGATCTGTCTCCGAAAGATGCGGATTTCTTGTTCAACTTCTATCGTTCTCAAAAAAGTTGAACAGCTGTGGGAATACCAGTCGCTGGCCTGTCGTTAATGCCAGAAACCGAAGCGAGGAAATCAAATGAAAAACACTGGCGCGTTGGCGTTTGGGATATTGGTTCTGGCTGCCGGCCCGGAATTCGGGACAAACTCAATCGCAGGTAGAGCAGGCAACGTGAAATCCGATTCGAAAACTGGTCAGCCGTTCGCGGTGGTGGAGCTGTTTACATCTGAGGGCTGCTCCAGTTGTCCGCCCGCCGATCGGCTGTTGGGAGAAATTCTGCACGACGCTGGCAGGAAGCAGCAGCGAATTTTCGTGCTGGCATTTCACGTGGATTACTGGGACGACATCGGCTGGAAAGATCCTTATGCAAAGCGAGCGTACTCGGATCGCCAGCGCCAATATTCGCGCGTTTTTCGATCGAGCCAGATCTACACACCGCAAATGATCGTCAATGGCGAGCGTGAGTTCGTCGGCTCGAATCGCTCTCACGCCACTTCTGCCATTGAATGGGCGTTATCGCAATCTCCTCGCGTCACGGTAAATCTGAAAATAATCGCGGTTGAGAAACCCGGCGGGGCGCGACTCTTTTACGAAGTCAAGCCATCACACCCCGCCGGGGTTTTGAACTTGGCAATAGTAGAGCGCGATTTGGAAAACGACATTCGGCGGGGCGAGAACGCGGGGCGAGTTCTCCATCACGATAATGTTGTGCGCGCCTTCAAAACCGTGAACCTGAAGGATGTAGCCAGCGGTGATATTTCTTTAGAGATTCCAGTTGAGATGAATTTGTCAAAGAGTGCCATCATCGCGTATGTGCAGGAGCCGTCAACTATGGAAATTCTTGGG
>DASWHH010000112.1:0-5348 GCA_036398295.1 bacterium | reverse complement strand
CGCGCACAGCATATCTCACCACCTGCGCAATTTTCTGGTCATTGAAACGGGATGAGTCGTTGACGGAAGGAGTGTTGGCATTCAAGAGGGCCGGAATGAGCAAAGCGAACAACGTTTTCATTTTCACATACGTCTCTCGGTATTTTTGCAGTCAAATGCAATATAGTATGCATGATTTGCAATGTCAATGATTTGGCGGGAATTTAGCCTGAAAAATGAAAAAACAGCTAAAACTACACCAAAATCGGGACCGCGTCTACCACGATTGACATCTACAAAAAATCTTGTTAGTTTGCAGAATGAAAAACGTCTTGGGAGCTTAAGAAGGTGCTGAGCGCAGTCATTTTGGCTGCCGGCGAGTCCCGGCGCATGGGTGAGCCCAAGGCGCTGGTTCGTTTTGGGCGCCATTTCTTTCTTGAAACCATCGTTGCCAACTTTCGCACTGCCGGCATTGAGAATCCGGTTGTGGTCTTGGGCCACGACGCTGCGCACATACAAGAAAAATTAGGACACCTGGCCAGCCGGTTTGTTATCAATAAAGATTATCCCTGCGGGCAGTTTTCGTCCGTCCAAACCGGGGTTGCGGCGCTAACAGCTGACGTCGAAGGTGTTTTCCTTGCCTTAGTGGACCAACCGCAAATTGGCTCACAAATTATTGCCATGCTAAAGGAAGCGTTCCTGGCCACTTCCCAAAAGATTGTCATCCCAACCTGCAATGGCCGGCGCGGCCATCCGCCAATTCTCCCGCGCGCTCTTTTCGAAGAGATTGCTTCGGCGCCGCCCACGGAAAATGCCGCGGCGATTATCCGCCGTCATCGCGAACTCATCCGTGAAATTGAAACGGGAGACGAGAGCATTCTTTGGAATATCAATACCAAGCAAGAATTGCAGAATCTCCGCGCCCGGTTCAATTTTTGAAATTCCTTTTGCATTGCATTTGAAAATTTCTTACTATTTTTCATCAGCAAAGGAGAAATCGCTTGTCCAAACTTATGATCAGCGTGTCCGGGATGCGTGGCATAGTCGGCGGGGGGTTGACCCCGGCCATCATGATTGATTTTGCCCAGGCCTTTGGCGCTTACCTTGATGGCGGCAAAGTGGTGGTGGGACGTGATTCGCGCGTTTCAGGCGAAATGTTTCAAAAAGCCGCTGTTTCCGGGTTGATGGCCGTTGGCTGCGACATCATTGACATCGGTGTGTGCCCGACGCCCACCACGCAGTTGACTGTGGAAAAGCTCGAGGCCGCTGGCGGCATCATGATTACCGCCAGCCACAACCCCATCATGTGGAACGGCTTGAAACTGATCGGCCCTGATGGTCTGTTTCTGGATGCGGAGCAGGGCGAAAAAGTCGTGCACATTTCCAAGGCAAAGTCCTATTCATTCGTTACCTGGGACAAACTGGGAGTGGCGGTGGCATATTCAAAAGCCATTACCGAACATATCGAAGCCATTTTGAAACTGAAGTATGTGGATATTGAGTCGATTCGACGGAGAAAGTTTAAAGTCGTACTGGATTGTGTTTGCGGCGCCGGCGGCAATTTGGTTCCGCGGCTGTTAAATGAACTGGGATGCCTGACCGTTCAGATTAATTGTGAGCCCACCGGATTATTCCCGCGCAATCCCGAGCCACTGCCGGAAAATCTGACCGAACTGTGCGAAGTCGTGAAAAAAGAGCGCGCCGATTTAGGAATCGCCGTCGATCCGGATTCCGACCGGCTGGCGCTGGTTTCTGAAAAAGGCGAGCCATTGGGAGAAGAGAAGACCCTGGCTCTCGCGGTGAAACATATTCTCAGCCGCAAAGACGGGCCAGTGGTGATCAATGCGTCAACTTCACTGGTGACCGAGGACGTTGCCAAAAGTCATGGCGCGGAAGTGATTCGCACCAAAGTGGGGGAAATTTATGTAGCCAAGAAGATGCGCGAGGTTGGCGCGGTTATTGGCGGGGAGGGCAACGGCGGGGTGATCTTGCCCGATGTCCATTTGGGCCGCGACGCGCCGGTGGGCATTGCGCTGGCCTTGCAGCAGCTCGTCGAGTTTGGCGGAACGCTGAGCGCATTGAGCGCGAGCTTGCCGGAGTATGTCATTGTAAAAAGCAAAATTGAATTGGGGGAAATGGCCCCGGCCGCAGCGCTGGAGAAAATTCAAAAAGTCTATCGCAGCGAAAAACTCGATTTCACCGACGGCATCAAAATTATCCGCCCGAATTCGTGGGTGCACATCCGCGCCTCGAATACCGAGCCGATTATTCGGGTGATTGCCGAAGCGCCGACGGCGAAGGAAGCACACGAATTGTGCTCGGATGTGATGAGGAAGTTATGAGAATGGAGTGTTGGAGTGCTGGATTAATGGATTAATGATTGGTGGATCAATGTAACTCAAAGCTCTGCTTTGAGATGCAAACCAGAGGATGTCCTCATTACTCCAAAACTTCATTACTCCATCAATCCATTAATCCGCGTTGAAAGAGCAAGGAGCAGAGGATGTTGATTTGTCGGGTAGTCGGAGACGTGGTCTCCACCCAAAAAAATATTCACCTCGAAGGCCATAAGCTGTTGCTGGTGCAGCCCGTCGATCTCGATGGCAGGACTCCCATGGGTACGTCTATGATTGCCGTGGACAAAGTGGATGCCGGCGATGGCGATCTGGTGCTGGTCAACAAAGAAGGTGGCTCCGCGCGCATGCTTTTGGGCGATGACGAGATTCCGGTGCAGGCGGTGATCGTGGGAGTGATTGATGGGATGGATGTGGTTAAGGAATAGAGATGGTCAATGAGAATCATCTCTCGTAAGGCGCTTCGTGAATTTTGGGAAATACATCCTGACGCTCAACAACCTTTGCAGGCCTGGTATCATGATGCGAAAAAAGCGGATTGGAAGACGCCGGCTCAAATCAAAAACGTGTATCGTAGTGCCAGCTTTGTCGGCAAAAATCGTGTCGTGTTCAACATCAAGGGAAATCGTTACCGTTTGGTAGTTGCTGTGGATTATCACAGCAGAATAATTTTTATTCGTTTTATCGGCACACACTCAGAATACGATAAAATAGACGCCGAAACAATTTAGATTTTAAAGAGGATTGATATGCAAATTCGGCCAATTAAAACTGACGCTGATTACCAAAAAGCGCTCAAAGAAATCGAAAAGCTATTCGATGCTACCCCCGGTTCAGCAGAAGCGGATCGTCTGGAAGTTTTGACCACGTTGGTTGAAGCATACGAGGAACAAAACTATCCGATTCCGTTGCCGGATCCTGTTGAAGCTATCAAGTATCACATAGAAAGCCGCGGTTTGTCACCCGAGGATTTGGAGCCAATTATTGGAAGTCGGAGATCGGTTAATGATTTACTCAATCGTAAGATTCCCCTCACTATAGAGATGATTCGCAAACTTCACTCGGAGCTTGGAATTTCGGCAGATGTTCTCATTCAACCTTACGCGACGGTGAAATCGGCAGCCTAAAAATGTTGAAAAGTAAACTCCTGATTCTCGAATACTTTAAGGCTTTTGATGAAATGCAGGAAGTGGATATTCGTGAGGATATTAAGATTGCCGAAGAGCAACTCCGTAATGGCCAGTTTATGAGTAACATGGAAGCCAGAAAACGTCTTTTCGGTTTTAACAAAAAACACGTGAACAAACAAAATGAACCTCGATTCCCTCATCGACAAAGTCGTAGATGAAATGGTGGATCAGCCTACCCACTCGCACAGCGTGAGAACGCCGGAGTGCAACTGGTGCTGGGTGTGCCCCAACTGCCGCAGCGAAGTGGTGAAGGAAATCGTCGGCAACGGCGCCACTCGGGTTGGCGCCGGTCCAAACTTGGGGCCGATTCACACCAACGTAGCGAAATACATCGATCACACTTTACTCAAACCCGAAGGTACCGAAGATCAAATCGTCAAGTTATGCAATGAAGCCGTGCAGTATGGTTTCGCTTCGGTATGCGTGAATCCAACGTGGGTGCGACTGTGCCGCGAGGTGACCCGCAACAGCGACGTGCTGGTGTGCACCGTCGCCGGCTTTCCGTTAGGCGCCAACATCACCGCCGTCAAAGCGTTCGAAACGCAGAAGGCGGTGGCGGAAGGGGCGGACGAAGTTGACATGGTGATCAATATCGGGCGCATGAAATCGGGCGACTATAAATTCGTGATGCGGGACATCAGCGCGGTGGTGGAAGCCGCCGGCAAACGCGCGGAAGTCAAAGTCATCATCGAGACCTGCTATCTCACGGACGAAGAAAAAATCAAAGCGTGTTTGCTGGTCAAGGAAGCCGGCGCGCATTTTGTGAAAACGTCAACCGGGTTTGGCAAGCAAGGCGCGACCCTCGGCGACGTGGCTTTGATGCGAAAAGTGGTGGGCAGCGAATTGGGCGTGAAGGCCGCCGGCGGCATCCGCGATTACGAAATTGCGGCGCAGATGATCGAAGCCGGCGCCAATCGACTCGGGGCATCCGCCAGCGTGGCGATCATCGGCAAATGAATCCCATCGACATCATCATAAAAAAGCGCGAGGGCGAAGCCCTCAGTGCTGAGGAATTGCAGTTCTTGATTTCGGGTTATGTTCAGGACGCCATCCCGGATTACCAGATCGCGGCGTTTTTGATGGCGGTCTATTTTCGCAACATGGCGCCGGCCGAAACCGCAACTCTCACCCGCATCATGCGCGACTCCGGCGCCATCCTCGATCTCTCCGATATCCCCGGGTTCAAAATCGACAAACACAGCACCGGCGGCGTCGGCGACAAAGTTTCCATAATCCTTGCCCCGTTGGTGGCGGCCGCTGGATTGGTGGTGCCGATGATCTCCGGACGTGCCCTCGCCCACACCGGCGGCACCCTCGATAAATTAGAAGCCATCCCGGGGTTTCGCACCAATCTCAGCATCCCCGAAATTAGATCGCTGTTGCAGAAAATCGGCGTGGCGATGGTAGGGCAGACAGCGGATTTGGCCCCGGCGGACAAGAAAATCTACGCCCTGCGCGACGCCACTGGCACGGTACATGCCATCCCACTCATCACCGCCAGCATTTTGAGCAAGAAGATGGCTGAGGGCATCGACGCCCTGGTGCTGGATGTGAAGGCTGGCAGCGGGGCGATTTTCGAGACCAAGGAAAAAGCCCAGGAGCTGGCGCGCATGTTGGTGGCCACTGCCAGCCAGTTCAGTTTGAAGACTGTCGCGGTCATCACCTCGATGGAGCAGCCGCTCGGCAATGCCATCGGCAACTGGCTGGAGACGCGCGAGGCCATTGCAACGCTGGGCGGCAACGGGCCAGCGGATCTGGTGGAAGTTACCTTGACTCTCGGGGCGCAAATGTTAGTGTTGGGCGGCGTGGCGGCCAACCTCGATTT
>DASWHH010000111.1:0-5499 GCA_036398295.1 bacterium | reverse complement strand
CAAAGATGAAATTTTGCGCCGGAACCTTAAAATGACTCACCGCCGATTTGAATTCATCCCAAGATTTCGCCTTTTGAATCTTTCGCAGCGCGGCCAATTCGTCACTGGGCAAGTGGCCGGTCCAGCGCAGGGCAACGGTTTTCTCCGTTTCTTTAAATAGCGGATGGAGGTTAGACACGATCGGTCCGTTTCGGCTAATTTTGATCTCAAGCTTCACCGGTGTGCTGTCTTTTACCGCAATCTCTTCTTCGTAGATTTGAAAATCGAGCCAGGCCTTGCCGTCCCAGTACTGCTTGGGATTGTCCGGATTGATTTTTTCAATGTAGAAATCGACATCATCGACCATCCCGTTAGTCAAGCCCCAGGCGATGTCCTCATTGTGGCCGATCAGAATTCCCGGGGTTCCGGGAAGAGAAACCCCGGTCACATTGAGATCGCCGCAGGAGAGGTGCATCTCGTACCAGATGGACGGCGTGGTCAACTCCAGATGCGGATCGTTGGCCAGCAACGGTTTGCCACATTCCGATTTTTGTCCGGAAACGACCCAGGAATTGCTGCCGGCTTGTCCGCTGTGGATTCCCAGAAACTCGCGCAAGGCCAGCCCGCTGTTTAGAAATTCCCCCATCCCTGTCCAAAAAGGCTTCACATCAGGCTGGATGATGACGGCGCCATCTTTTGGAAAATCCGGAAACACCGCCCGCGCTTTCGGCTCGCCCAGCCTCTGCACCAATTCGTTCAATACCGGATCGACATACCAGCTAAAGGAGAGCCGCCACGCCATCAATCTAATGTAAGCCGCGCTGTCCTCCGGCTGCCACTTTTCCGGTTGGTATTTCAGGAGCGAGAATTCCACCGGCAGCCGATCGGAATGGCTGGTGATGAATGCGTTAACGCCATCGGCGTAGGCTTCCAGCGCGGCGCGTGATTCCGGCGACATGACTCGCACGCTTTCTCTGCCGGCGCGCGCAAATCCCCAGGTACGAATAAACCGGTCGGTCTCCAGCGTTGCTTTGCCAAAAATTTCGGATAGGCGTCCGGTGGCGGCCCGACGATTTATGTCCATTTGCCAGAAACGATCCTGCGCGGTCACATAGCCAGCAGCACGATAAAGATCGGCCTCGGTCTCGGCGAAAATATGGGGCACGCCATATTCGTCGCGGTAAATCCGCACTGACTCATCAAGCATGGACAGGGTAATCTTGCCTTCGGTTTGCGGCAATGATTCGGTGAGCAGTCGATAAGAAAAGAAGAGGATTGCGGCCAACACAATGACAAAAAAAGCCAACCCGGCTAAAACTATCCTCCATCCCTTTGACATAGATCCCTCAGTATGATGACAAGTTGCAAGTTGTTGCTCTTATTTTCTCCGTTAAGCCACCGACACAGATCTAAAAATATTCAAAGTAGCCAATCTTGATTTCTCGAGCCATACCAGTGGGGCCGTTTTTAAATAAATTCTTAAGGGTGAATTGCAGGAAGAAGCGATCAGAAATAGACCAGCGCGCGCCGGCATTTAGATAGCCGTCTCCGGAACCGAAAACCTGATCATTTTCATTGTCGTTGCGAGCCAAATCGTACTCCGCCATGACGCGGATTTCGCGGTTGAAGCTCAAATCAGCGCCAAAGAAGAAATTCAAATCCTCGTCATTATCATCGCCTTCAAGGGAGTAGTTAATGCCACCGTGGAAACCAAGATTGTAAAGAAACGCATAGTTTTTGCTGGCGACCGCAAACAATCCGCGCGATTTGTTAATGTAACGATCCAGGGTATCAACATGAGCGCCGAAGCCCTGCGAATCAAATCCGAGGGTGATGGCCGGCATACCGTAGGTTTCATCGATAATGCGAAAACGTCCCTGAATTCCAGGCCGTGGGTTCCAGTCGATGCCCCCCTCACCAACGATGTTTTCTCCACCATAAGACAGTCCGAACATGAATCTTGGGGTTATGCCAACCCCGACATTCCCCAATAAGCCTCCATTGCCAAATAGCCTTAAATCAATAGCGTAGCTTCCACGATCGAGAGTGGCGGCGGTGGGAAGATCGATTAGAAGTTGTGGTTGAATTTCATCTTGGGCATAGGCGGTGCTAGCGATGATCAACGCCGCCATAATCACAAACGATTGTTTTTTCATCCTCCTCCTTTGCTATTCATCGTACCTGGTTCAAAAAATGCGTGTTCGTTTGCAATCCAAACTAATGCTTAATCCTGGCCAAATATTTTTCATACTCAAAATGCGGGCTGTTCTCGTTGGTATGACACGTCAAGCATGTCTGCTCACTGACGGGCAAAAAATCAGTTTTCGCGGCGCCATTGTTGTGGGTCGATGTGGTTACCTGCTGTGTTCGAGTTCGCTTGAAATGGTCACGGATATCCGCCATCTCAGGCCGGTGGCACTGCACGCACTGGACGTTCACCAGATCGGGTGTCTCCCTTACGTTAACGAATCCGTCTCTTTCACCAAACCATGTTGTATGACAAACCTGGCACTCCGGATTGTGATTTTGCTTCTTGTCAACCAAGGTCTGCCACGCTAAAGGATGCAGCGTCGTTCGCCATTGCTGATGTTGCTTCGAATGGCAGCTCAAGCACGAACGTTCGCTCAAAGCGCTGTAATGCGACTGCGCTTTGGGGCTCTCGGTTGGATAAAGAGAAAGCAAAGCCTCGTCATAGTCCTTCACCAGTTGCGCCAGGGTTAGCTCATCGGCAATTTTTTTGTCCAGCGCCACGGTCTTCCCCGCAACTGAAGTGATTACCTTGGCCGCAGAGATGGTGAAGTCGATACGGCCAAGATATTTTCCCTGGTAGCCGGGCTGCATGATCACGGTCTTACCAATCTTCTGCGGGGAATGGGTTTGTGATGCGTTGTGCCCGCTGATGATGAAATCGATGCCCGGCACCGCTCTGGCCAATTCCTGTGACCCATGCAATCCCAAATGCGCCAGAGCGATAACCACATCGCATTTCTCTCGCAATTCCTCCACCATCACGGCGGCTGTCACTACCGGATCAGTCACTTTGAATCCGGCCTCGGGCGAAACCGTGCTCTCAAACCCTTGCGACACGGTCACGCCAAAAATCCCAACCGTCAATGCCTCGGATTGCTTAATCACGTACGGTCTGGCAAACAATTCATCGGTTTTCGAATCGTAAACATTGGCTGAAACAAATGGCAAATTATAGGTGGCTTGCATCTTGGACAAAAAATCTCGGCCATACTGCAAATCTTTCTCTGCCAGGTTAATGGCATCGTATTTCAACAGCGACATGCCTTTGAGCAAATACTCCACCTTGAGAATCTGCGACCTGCTTTTGTTGCTGCCAAAATCGCCGCAATCCACCAACAGTTGAATTGCGTTATTCTCCTTAAGACTCTTGATGTAGCTGGCTCGCCGAGCCAGTCCGCCGTACTGGCTGACCTTTCAGCCGCAGGGCTCCAGATAACCGTATACATCGCTGGTAAAAAGCAGCTGCACGGCACGCTCATCTGGCCGCGGCAGCGCGGATGCCCCCAGCAATAGCAGAAAGAGCAAACCGCCAAACGCCAAAGGTGTCTTCGTGGGGTGATGACTCTTCATTCTGAGTGTCCGCCTTGAGATGATAATCAAAACTAATTGACTGATAATATTAAAAAAAAATTAGTGATGCAAACAAAATTCCGATAAGTAGAATGCACATCAAATCGAGCAATCATAAAAAAGGCGATCGCCTGACTGGCAATCGCCTTTCATTGAGGAGTGAAGGAAACAGGTCTTAGTTAATTCTTGTCAGTGAACTGTTGCGAGCCCTGGGTTGCAAACTGCCAGGCTTCATAATTCTGAAGCAGATCTTTGACGGCGCGGCCGCCACTTTCTCCAAACAAATCTACCAGAATGCGGAAATCGCTGATGCGAACCTCATCGCCGGTTTTACGATGGAGTTGTTCCATTAAATCCGCAAAATTAATCTCGGCATCGCGATCAAACCTTAAACCCAGTTGATTCTGGAGCTCATCGGGATTATACAGGTAGGCCCGTTCCAGCGCCTTGAACGACACGCGATCCAGGTATTTGACATCGTCTAATTTGTCTAACCATTTGGGATGATTGCGAATCATCTCAGAAAGAGTAGCTTCGGTCGTCGTCAACGCCTCACCCCTGCCGGTTTTTTGAGTCACGTGTTTTAGGAAGTCCGGGGCGAGATTCGCGTCGATCAATGTGCCCGCCAAATCATCGACGCTTGCCGCAGAAACAGGAGACACAGCAGCGTAGTTTGCAGGTGACTCAGGCAGAACCACTGCAGGCGTGATGTCAGGAATTGATTCTTTTGCGGCAACCGGTAGTGGCAATGCCACAGGCGGCTGCTTTACCTCTGCCGTCTCTGATTCCTGTCCGGCTTGCCGTTCTTTCTCCTTCATCATCAGAAAATATTCGAATTCATTTTGTGTCATTTCGGAAATGGGCTTGCTTTTCAACATCTCATATTGGGGATCCGCGCCCGGCGGGATATTTCTTACGGGCTCACTTATCGCAGGCCTGGCCTCTACTTCCTTCGCCGGTACTTCCTTGCTATCCTCCTTGAGATAGGCTTGATATTCCTTTACCGAGAGGGTCATACCATTTTTCAGCTTGATGCCTGTGATTCGCTCTATATTGAGGATCTCTCCGTACTCATAAGCCTTTTTCGAACTCTTGGCCTTGAACTCGACTTGATCGAAGCCAATCGCGGTGATCTGAGCTTCTATTTTATCGCCGTTATTCAGGAGAATGGTGACGATTTCATCCTTTTCCATTGCTGGCCCTGACGTGCCCGCCAGCGCGAAAAGGATGAGAAACAGGAAAGTACGGTTAAGCATGACTCCACCCCATTTGGATTGATCCAAGATATTTAACTTTTGGTAGCCCCGATGGGCAAAGCGATTAGCAACTGTCGAACCAAAGACTATTAAGAAGATTTGATATAAAAACAGAAAGGCTCCGAGTCGTTGCAGGCCAACGCGACTCGGAGCCACTATGTTATAACCGAAAAGCCAGCGTCACAAAGACTTTGTTGACTTTGATATCTTCGGCGTGGTTAGTGATATCGCTGATTGCGCCGGGCACCGGCAGCTCGCCATTGAAACTCTTCCAGAACCCATGAACGTAGGTCACATCCAACTTCACTTGCTTGTCCACCAAAAAGCCGACACCCGCAGAATAAAACTGCTTGTCTTCTTCAGACGGCCGATCCTGTTGAATGGACGGATCGCGGAAGTAGCCAGCGCGGACACTCACGCCTGTCAGGGGCAGGCCGAATTCCGCACCGACTCGCAACCGGGTCGTGGGACGATAGTTCTGGCGAATCAGGCGATTGGCCTCATTTTGGGACAATCCCTCAAACGGCGGCTCACTGGTGTAGCGAACTTGTGACCAATCGTTATATTCGACGTCTCCGGAAAAAACAAAGTTGAGCAAACTAAGCGAGGCGCCGCCCGTGAACGTCCAGGGCGAACGAATGCGATATTCAAACACGCCTTCATC
>DASWHH010000110.1:0-5561 GCA_036398295.1 bacterium | reverse complement strand
TTTAATGATTATTATGAGCCCGAGACCAAGCGCGGCAATATTGCACCCCTGCTTTCCCATTCATTCTTTTCCCTCATAGAAGGGGATATCCTCAACACTGGTTTGCTGCACCAGGTTTTCAGAAAATCGAAAATCGATGTGATCGTCCATCTGGCCGCGCGGGCCGGGGTTCGACCGTCGATCAAAGAGCCGTTGTTGTACCAAAAAGTCAATGTCGAAGGTACCACCAATCTGCTCGACTTTGCCAGAACCTATGAGGTTGGAAAGTTCATTTTTGGTTCATCCTCTTCAGTCTATGGCGAAAATGAGAAGGTGCCGTTCAGCGAAAGCGATCGCGTAGATCATCCCATTTCACCTTATGCCGCAACCAAAAGAGCCGGTGAGCTTATTTGTTATACTTATCATCATCTCTATCACCTACCGGTAACCTGTTTGCGGTTTTTCACCGTCTATGGCCCCCGCCAACGGCCGGATATGGCCATCCACAAGTTCACGCGTAACATTTTTCATGATCAGAAAATCGCCATGTTTGGCGATGGTCGCTCCCGGCGCGACTATACTTTCATCAGCGACATCATCGACGGCATAACAAAATCGATTCAGCATTGCGAATCCTATCACATTTACAACCTGGGTGAGTCTAAGACCATTGAGTTAAGAGAGCTCATCCAATTGATAGCTCTGAATCTTGGCAAGAAAGCCGACATCGAGGTTCTTGCGGAACAGCCCGGGGATGTGCCCATCACCTACGCTGATATCTCGAAAGCCAAGGAGGAAATCGGATATCTCCCACGAGTTGGAATTGAAGACGGAATCGCACGATTTGTGAAATGGTTTGCAGAAAGGGCTTCGCGTTAGCACGGCAGGTCTGGTCACGAGTATTACAGGTTCTCCAGGGGTACTTTCCGCATGGTCAAAGAGAAGGAAGCCTTCCTTAGTCATACAGCCAAATTCATCGATGCGATTTTCATCGTCATAGCCAACATTCTATCCTATTTTGTCCGTCTTTACGTTCACACTGCTTTTCACCTGGGAGAAATGGCTTATGCCGGCGGGCCCGATCTCGAGGGGCTGCTTTCTTTCACCCAAAAAAATGTCATCATTGTTGTTTCAAATATTTTCATCTGGTTGTTCCTGCTGACGGTTCAGGGCGCTTACAAGAACTTCAGAGCCAGATCGTTTGCCAAAGAGCTGGAGATTATTTTCAAATCCTGTATTCTGGGGACCATCGCACTCGGCAGCATCATCTTCCTTTTCAAAATGACCTTGACGAGTCGCCTCTACATCGGCATTAACTCGATCGTCACGGTTGTGCTGCTGACCATCTCGCGGCTCATTCTCAATCATCTGTTTGATTACATTCACCGTAAGGGTTACAACCAGGTCAATCTGTTGATCGTTGGTACCGGTAAACGTGCGCGGGATTTCATCAGGGTCGTGAAGTCGCGGTCCAACTGGGGCCTGCGGATCGTAGGTTTGATCGATGACGAGCACGGTATGTTTGGCAAAGAGATCGAGGGCCTCCGCGTCCTGGGGCGCTTGCAGGACATTCCGTTTATTTTGCATCGGCTCGTGGTGGATCGCGTTATTTTTGTTGTGCCGCGGTTGTGGCTCAATCGCATTGATGAAGCGATTTTGGCCTGCGAACGCGAAGGCATCCCGACCTCTATCAGCCTGGATCTTTACAACCTGCGCATCGCAAAAGTGCGCCAGACGGACTTCTCCGGGTTCCCGCTGCTGGACTTTGAAACCTTCTCCGCGAAGCCCTGGCAACTCTTTATTAAGCGAACCATGGATGTTGTTATTACTATCGTCTGCTTGATAATACTAAGTCCGTTGATATTGGCGACCGTCATTGCCATTAAGATGAGCTCCAAAGGGCCGATTTTTTTTTCGCAGATTCGTTCCGGAATGAATGGCCGCAGGTTTGAGCTCTACAAATTCCGAACGATGATCGTCGGCGCTGAAATGAAGAAACGCGAGTTGGAGAAAATGAACGAAATGGAGGGCCCGGTTTTTAAAATCAGGCATGATCCCCGCATCACTAAGGTTGGCCGGGTTCTGCGTAAATTCAGCATCGACGAGCTGCCGCAACTTTGGAACGTGTTGAAAGGCGACATGAGCATTGTCGGGCCCAGGCCGCCGCTGCCCGTCGAAGTAGAGTTGTACAAAATGTGGCAGCGCCGGCGCTTGAGCCTTAAACCCGGCTTGACCTGCATCTGGCAGGTGAGCGGGCGCAATAGAATTCAATTCGAAAAATGGATGGAAATGGATCTGGAGTACATTGATCACTGGTCGCTGTGGCTCGACATCAGGATCATGTTCAAAACGTTTTTTGTCGTCTTGTTCGGGTACGGCGCCAGTTAGACGGATAAGTCCTGGCGCGCGAAACCGCAATAAGCAGCAATAGGTAGTGGGGTAGAATTGCCTACTGCCTAATTTCGTATCTGATGAAATGAAAGTAAGTAGCTACAGATAACAGGCAGTTAAACTGGAATCAAGAAAGGAGGCTGCATGCACATCAGCGTTGTTGGTACGGGTTACGTTGGTTTGGTTACCGGGACCTGTTTTGCCGAATTCGGTAACGAAGTGATTTGTGTGGATGTGGATGCGGAAAAAATCAAAACCCTGCAAAACGGTAAAGTCCCCATTTATGAACCGGGACTGGAAGATCTAGTTGCTAAAAATACCCGCGAAGGCCGTCTCACCTTTACCACTGACCTCAAAACCGCGGTTGAAAAATCCCTGGTGATTTTCGTGGCGGTCGGTACCCCACAAAAAGATGATGGATCGGCGGATTTGCAGTTTGTTGAGGCCGTGGCCAAAGAGATTGCCGGCCACTTAAATGGCTATAAGGTCATCGTCAACAAGAGCACCGTTCCCGTTGGTTCTGGCCGTTGGATGGAAGACATCATCCAAAAAAATCAGCAAGAGAAGCACACTTTTAGCGTCGTATCCAACCCGGAGTTTTTGCGCGAAGGTTCAGCTATCGAGGATTTTATGCGTCCCAACCGGGTTGTAATCGGCGCCAATAGCAGCGAAGCCATCGCCATTATGAGAGAACTGTATTCTCCACTCTATCTGATCGAGACGCCGTTTTTGATCACGAACCTCGAAAGCGCGGAGTTGATCAAATATGCCTCCAATGTTTTCCTTGCCATCAAGATTTCATTCATCAATGAAATCGCCAACTTCTGTGAGCTTATCGGCGCCGATGTACACCATGTGGCACTGGGAATGGGTCTGGATAATCGCATCGGTAAGAAATTTCTTCACCCGGGCCCGGGCTTCGGCGGTTCCTGCTTTCCAAAGGACACCACCGCGTTGCTCCATCTCGGCCAAAAATTTGATTTTGATTTTAAAATCCTGAAGTCCGCAGTTCAGGTGAATGAGCAACAACCGGCTGCGATGGTAAAAAAAATCAAAGACAGTGTTGGCGCTCTTAAAAACAAAACGCTCGGCGTACTCGGCCTTTCTTTCAAGCCCAACACCGACGATATGCGCGAGGCGCCGTCCGTCAAAATAATAAAGGGGCTTGTGGCGGAGGGAGCCAAAATCAAAGCGTTTGATCCCGCGGCAATGGAAAACGCCATGAAGATCATGCCCGAACTCGTCTACTGCCCGGATACCTACGAAGTGGCACAGGATTGCGACGCACTCATTATCATCACCGAGTGGAATCAATTCCGCAGCCTCGATTTGGATAAAATCCAGACGCTGATGAAGACGCCGATTATTGTTGACCTGCGAAACATCTACCAGGCCGAAAAAATGAGGGAACGCGGGTTCCAATACACCAGTGTGGGTCGCCTTTAAGCCTTTCTAATGCTCTACATCAAAGTCCTCCACAGAATTGGCCGAAGTAAGGATAGTTTTGCCATTGACTTATCTCCGTTTTCCGTGTGTCAGTTCTAAACATCGTTTCAGCGTGGCACAAGCTCGACAGTGGCGATCGCAAAGAGAGCTCTTTTTTAAGTCAATAAATTCCAAAAACTTAAGTCTATTGGTTGCGCGCCCGCGTTAAGCTTGCTCATGGCACCATACTTGCTTGGAGTGTGGTGATTTGGTGACGCGTGATCAGCCATTCGTTGTGGCTTGAGCTTATTTGACTTATTTGAAAGGGAAGATTAGTTTCATGCGTACGTTAATGATTGCTCCCCAGCCTTTTTTTCAACCGCGGGGAACCCCCTTTAGTGTTTTGCACCGGCTAAAGGCGCTGTCGCACCTGGGCTATAAGACTGATTTGCTCACCTATCATTTGGGCGAGGATGTCGCCATTGACGGTGTGGCCATACATCGCATTCCCAGGGTTCCGTTGGTCAACAAAATCGCTATTGGTCCTTCAAAGAGCAAACTGGTGTTGGATATTTGCCTTTATCGTAAAGCGCTGCGCATGCTGAGATCGGGCCACTACGATTTGATCCACTCTCACGAAGAAGCTGGATTTTTTGCCACCCGCTTGTCGCGGAAATTCAACACCCTGCACCTTTACGACATGCATTCGAGTTTGCCCCAGCAACTCTCGAATTTCCAGTTTTCGAAATCCAAGATTTTGATTGACACTTTTGAAAGCCTAGAGGCGCTGACCATCAACCACGCGGACGCCGTGATCACGATTTGCCCGGAACTGTACCATTATGTGAAAGAACGCTTCCCGCAGAAGTTCAACATGCTAATCGAAAATGTCGCCGATAACAGCCTCGTTTTCGCATCGCAGGTTGACAGCGAAACCATCCGTCGGCGGTTGCAAACCAACGGCGAATCTGTGGTTTTATACGCTGGCACCTTTGAGCCCTACCAGGGCATTGATTTGCTCATCGAGTCAAGTTCGAGAATTATCGAGCGCCATCGACAGGTACGTTTCGTGTTAGTGGGCGGCAAGCCCGAACAGGTTGAGCAGTATAAGAGTATGGTTAATAATCTGAAGCTCGCCGACTACTTTGTTTTTACCGGCTCAGTCTTACCGGACGAGGTGCCGGCATACATCGCGGCATCGGATGTTTTGGTTTCGCCGCGTGTGGCAGGCAACAATACCCCGCTCAAAATTTATTCCTATCTGCGCTCCGGCAAACCCATCGTGGCCACTAATCACATCACTCATACACAGGTTCTCGACTCCAAGGTTGCGGTGCTCACCGAATGTGATCCCCAATCATTCAGCGAAGGTGTACTGACGGTTTTGAATGATGCCGATGTGCGCGCTCGCATTGCAGCGAATGCGCAGCGTCTGGCAGGGGAGAAGTATGGCTACGACGCCTACCTGACAAAGACTAAGGAGGTCTACCAGTTCTTGGAGAAAAAACTCATCACCGGGAGGGCCACCAACTAATGTGCGGTATCTGCGGCATAACCTACTTTGATCGAGATCGTATCGTTTACGAGTCCATCATCAAACGCATGTGCGACGCCATGCAGCACCGCGGCCCGGATGACGAGGGCTGGCTAACTAAGCGCAATGTCGGCATCGGGATGCGACGGCTTAGCATTATCGATCTTGCCACCGGCCGGCAGCCTATCTCCAATGAGGATGGTACCATCTGGATTGTCTTCAATGGCGAGAT
>DASWHH010000109.1:0-2445 GCA_036398295.1 bacterium | reverse complement strand
GGTGTCCAGTACATCCGGATCCTGTAGCAGATTTGTACCCTGGCATTTCGGACACTGAGCCGGCGGATCAATCGCGGCAATCACCTCCGAGCAAACCTGGCAGTAATAAATAGGAATGCGATGGCCCCACCAGAGTTGCCGGCTGATGCACCAATCGTGGATATTATCCAACCAGTTGAAGAACACTTTCGTCCAGCGCGCGGGATGCAACTTGATTTTGCCGTCCTTCACTGCCTTCAGCGCCGGCTCTGCGAGCGGCTTCATTTTCACAAACCACTGTTCCGAAAGAAACGGCTCCACCGTGGTGCCACAGCGATAGCACTGGCCAACCGAATGCTTGTGGTCTTCGACTTTGTCGAGAAAGCCGCCGTTTTTCAGGTCCTGTAAGAGATGCTTGCGGGCTTTGAGACGATCCATGCCGGCGTACTTGCCCGCCTTCTCGTTCATGGTGGCGTCTTCTTTCATCACCATCAGGGAGGCCAAATTGTGGCGCTGCCCGATGAGGAAGTCGTTGGGATCATGGGCGGGTGTGACTTTTACCGCGCCGGTGCCAAACTCTTTGTCCACCATTTCATCGGCAATGATGGGCAATTCGCGTCCCACCACTGGCAGAGTGGCGGTTTTGCCAATGAGATCTTTGTAACGCTTGTCTTTGGGATGAACGGCAATCGCCACGTCGCCCAACATGGTTTCGGGACGAGTGGTAGCAACCGTGATGAATCGAGTGGTTCCCGACACCGGGTATTTCACATACCAGAGGTTACCATCTTTGTCCTGGTGATCCACTTCTTCATCGGACAACGCAGTTTGGCAACGCGGGCACCAGTTGATGATGTACTTACCGCGGTAAATCAAGCCCTTTTTATATAAACGCACGAAAACTTCGAGAACCGCGCGTGACAGCCCCTCGTCCATCGTGAAGCGCTCGCGATCCCAATCGCAGGAGAACCCCATCTTCTTCAACTGCTCGATAATCTTGCCGCCGCGCAACTCCTTCCACAACCAAACCATCTCCACAAATTTCTCACGGCCGAGATCGTGGCGGGATTTCTTCTCCTCTTTCATCAGGTAGCGCTCCACCACGTTTTGGGTGGCGATGCCGGCGTGGTCGGTGCCGGGGAACCAAAGCGCCTCATTCTCGTTCATGCGATAAAATCGGATGAGGATATCCTGAAACAGGTTGTTATAGGCGTGTCCCATGTGCAGAACATCGGTCACGTTCGGCGGTGGAATGACGATAGTATAAGGCTGTTTTTCGGGATTGACTTCGGCGTGGAAGTATCGTTTTTCCAACCAGTAACCATAGAGTCGATCTTCGACGTTTTTCGGGTCGTACGTTTTAGCTATCTCTTCGCGCATTTCAATTCCAAATCTAAAATTTTGAGGTGAAATATACAAAGAAAGGCGTCGAATGTCAATGATTAACAATGATTGAAGATCGAGGATTGCGGATGGAAGGTTGATTGCTTTATTGCCGTTTCTTCCCCTTCGCCTTTTTGATCTGCAAGCGTTTCCTTAAAAAACCTGGAGTGTCGCTTTGTCTTGTGGCCCGTCAGCAGCTTCTTTGGCGTCGACAATTTCTTCCAATGAGGCAACCCAAACCCGACGATTTCCGATGCGCAGTCTTGTGGCCCGCGACCGAACGGACTCAAAGCTCTTTTGACTTGAGAGGGAGAACACAAAATCGATCCCGACGGAACGGCCGACGGCACGAATCACCTTTGAAACTGGCTGGTACGGCTCAGTTAATTTGACCCCAAAGATCTCTGCAAACCTTGTGAGCTTCTTAGAAAGTTGGGGATGCTCTCTCACCATCAAATCCACATCCTGGGTCAGCACGGGAACGCCATGCAAAACCGCAGCAGCATTGCCGATGAAAACTACCTGCAAACCAGCCTCGGCCACCGCTTCGACCAGTTCATTCATGAAGCTCTGATCAAAAGACATAGCGACCGTCGTCTCTCTTCTTCAAAAACATAAGCTGCATCCGCTCTTTTGGGGTTCGCAGCAGGGCCGCGATGATCAAGTCCAAATCATGTGGATCGATCTCCGGAAATTGCGGCGCGAGCCTCCTGTGCCAGCGTTCAATCCGTCTGGCGCACTTTTCCGCGTCTGTCAGTTTCCTCCGCGGCTTACGAGCCGCAATTTTGACTTTTGCAGTTTTCATTTTGCATTTTGCCATTCACAGCCGACTATCGCAGGGCTGCTGCAACTTCGTCTCTTCTACTTTCTTTGTATCTTCTTTTCCTCTTGTCTTCTTACTCTATCTTCTATCTTCTATCCGCGAGTTACGGTTCCATCCATTTTCCGTGCGACTTTATCAAATCGATCAACCGTGCATCGGCTTCATTTTCCGGAATGTTGCGCACCACACATTCTTTGCCGACAAACAAGTTTACCTTTTTGGGACCGGCACCCACGTATCCAAAATCCGCGTCGGCCATT
>DASWHH010000108.1:0-8262 GCA_036398295.1 bacterium | reverse complement strand
CGGGAATATCCAGAACCGCCGCCATTCCCGCGATCTTATCTTCGCCTTCGATCCAGCCGCTCAGCAAAAGATTGTCATCGGCGTAACTGGCGGGCACGGCTGTGCGCTTGGGCCAATACAATGGACGGAACGCCGGGCTGTTTACAAACATCGCCGCCGCTTGCGCAGGCATTCCGAACCCAATTGGCTCGGTGTTATCCACGGAGATTGCCAGCAGTGAGCCGGGACAAGAAAAATCGCTGTCCTTTATGTCCTTTACGACATTCACCGCCGGCAGGCCAAATTGCTCGATGGCAAAATCGCAGGCACTGTCAAGGGTGATGAGTATGCCGCCTTTTTCTACAAAATCTCTCAGTTTTTTGACGCCCTCCTCCCCGATGCCATCAAGGTACATGTCCGGCACCAGCGGTGAATACATATCCGGCTTTTCTTTCTTGTGCCCGTTGAGGATCTGCTTCGGCTCCATATCAGGAATGATGATCACGTCGAAGTCGGCCCTCAGACTACTGTTGCGAATGGTAGAATTGTAAATCGACTTGTACGGAAATTCGAACTGCTCTAATATCAGGCGGGACCAACCTTCGTCCATGTTGGCGGTCCACGGCTGGTACAATCCCAACTTGAAGTTTCGTATCTGATACGCCACCTGTCCAGCCAGGCTTTTCTCTGTCTGGTGTACCTCGAGCGCCAGCGCCCGCGACAGCACATTCATTTTTTCGGGCTTCATTTCTTTCTGGGGAACAAATAGCGCACCCGGCGCGAAGGGCTTGCCATCCACTTCCACGGCCTTCTTCAGCCAATACACTTTACTGCCCTCCGTCAACAGCAGGTTGACGGCGCGGAAAACCGCATTGCTGCTGTGACTGATGATATAGTTGTCCTTATCCTCGTTAAGCGGCTCGAGATCAGGCCGGGCGATGTTTTCGACCTGGGTCAGGTCAGCGGTGAACGGCTCTGCAATTTCGACGATGTTAACGCCCATCATCAACGGCAGCGTCCAACCGGTGACATCATATGGACGAATGGGCGGCCCATCAGGGGTGGCACGCAAAACCGGATAACGCTGTCGTTCCATCAAGTCCTTGACATAGGGCCGGAACGGTTGCGAGAGCAGAATCACATAATCGCCCCTTGAAAACCTGAGATGGCCGGCGAAAAAATCGGCTTGGGCCCGGTGAATTTCGGCGCCGCCAAACAAAAGAATGTCCAGCATCTTCAGCGCAGTCATTGGATCGTGCTGTGAGGTTGGAACGATATATGCAAACGGCGGCTCGCTTTTACCCCTGGCAATGGCATTCAAGTTCATTTGGCAAAAATTATAGATGATGGACTCCTTTTCTTGAGCTGCCAGATCAAGCAAAGAAAACGTAATTGCCAATTCGTAATCGATGATGTTGCGCAAGTGCCACCAGCCGCCCGGCCAGGGATCGAGAAAATTCATGCGCCGGTTGTATCCCGGCAAACCCTGCCGGCCGCCGGCGAGACTACCCCTGGGAAAATAAAGCGGTGTCGCAATTTGAGCGCTGGCCACCTCCGAGAGAATGCCCATCATGTTGTGCCACCAGGGGGTCATCACCGAAGCGCCCTGCCACCAGGCCGTATAAAAGGCATCGGTCACGATGCCGCGAAATTTTTGCGCCTGCAATTCACTGGCGATATGCTTGCCAAATTTGTTCATCTGCGCATACAACAAGGGATGCACGTTGGGGTTCAGTGGATCGGCATAGGGCGGGAGAAACAGTCGGGCGCTCTCCGAGCGCATTTGGTGCTGATCGTAGATAATGTGCGGAAACCACTCGTGGTAGTATTGTCGGGAGACGATTCGGGTCTCGGTCAGGTTCATCATGAACCAGTCGCGGTTGTTGTCATGCCCGGCATAGGGATGGTAAAGGTATGGCATCGGGCTGCCCTCATGTGGGGTATCGAGGTATTGCAGGTACCAATCTACCACCCGCTGCATACCATCAGGGTTCATCGATGGGATCAACAAGATGATGACATTCTCCAGAATTCGCTGCGTGCGGGGCGAGTTGTCCGTAGCCAGCAGATACGCCAGCTCGATGGATTCCTGGCTGGAGGCGATCTCGGTGGAATGGATGTTGAGGGTGATCATCACCACCGCTTTGTTTTCGCGTGCCAGGAGTCGCGCATCCGCTTCCGAAAGGTGGCGCGGATTGGCGGCTTGCTTCTGCAGATTCTTATACTTAGCCAGATTCAGCAAGTTGTGCGAAGAGGAAATGGTGGCCATAAGAAATGGTTTGCTGAGGGTGGTTTGGCCCAGTTCCTCAACCAGGACCTTATCGGAATGCTCGTCCAGCATCCGGAAGTACTCCGTGACTTTATCCCAGCCAAAGAGCTTGCGGTCCTCACCGATTTTGTGGCCCACAAAATCGGCGGGAGTCTTAATTTGCGCGACGGAATGGGCGCTGTGGCAAACGATTAGAAGTAAAGCCCAACCAAACCAGGTGATCCGTCTGTCAGCCAGTTTCATTTTCAAATGTTGGTTAATTTGATTCTGCTTTTTTTTGATGGGTAGATGCGCACTACCTCTTCCCGTGGTTTTAGGGTGAAAATAGCCATAACGAACAGACTCATATTAAAAATGACGCCTATAACAATCACCAACCACCCCGGTAAAAGATGAAAAACGTCGGCGCGTTTCAAGATATCGGAAAAGTGTACCACGGGCGTAGGATGGATGGACACTTTGGTCAGCCAGCAAACAGCCAGCACCAGAAATATCCAGCTGTAATTTCTACGCAGCCGCCGGCCGAAGGCCTCCAAAAATGTTATCTTGAAACGCGGATGCTGCAGATCGCCACTGAGCAACTCGCGCCAGTTTTCGTGAATAGGATTTTGGGAAGGAGTGAACATGATAGCAAAAAAGTTTTCGGATACCAGGGCGACGCGCCAGCGAAAGAGATCAAAGTATTTGTAACGCCGGATTTCTATAATAAGAAAAAATAGAACAAAAATGGTGGCAAGAATGATGACGAAATGTGGGATATCAGGATGGCCAAATCCAAAAGATAAAAACGCCGCGGTGGTGATAATGGCCCAGTTGGTGGTGATGTCCAAGCGGGTGCGCCACACGGTCGAGCGATACATTTCGCCCCGATAAAAATGGGAGAGGGCGGTGACAAATTCGGTAGTTGACAACTGCAGTTTTGGCGGTGCATCGTCGCTCATGAACTCGGTTCCTCCTTCCTGGTCAACCTAGAAATCCAGTCGGAAAATCCAAAAAGATTAGCATGTCATTCCTGCGTATGCAGGAATCTCCCGGGTTCCCGCACAGAAGCAGGGGATTCCGGCACAAGGCCGGAATGACAGGCCATTTTCCGACCAGCCGTCTAGAAGCCGTTTCGAATTGCAGCGGCTATTTGATCGATGGCGCGGTTTGAATTCAGTGCCGGGCAATTTCTTTCAATGATTCGTCTCGGATGCGCTCAAACTGATCGTTGCGATGCCATCGCGGCATGTCCGCTGCGTTGCCCAGCTCCAAGCCGAGCTTGAACACAAATCGTCCTATTTGAGCGGCCCCTTCGAGACTCCAGCTTGGATCGTATTCGTCGTCCACGCCATGATATCGAACTCGAATGTACTCCTCCATCATCTGCCGACCCCAGTTTTCAGGCTGGCCGACATAACTCAACCCGGCGGTGACAAAAACGGCGGGTACACCCACCTTCACCAGACTCAATTGATCGGAGCGAAAAAACAAACCCTGCTCCGGCATCGGATCGGGCGCAACGGTCAAACGCATTTCCCGGGCCACCTTCTCGACCGCCATGCCGATCGTCGAACGCTGTGCACCGCGGGCAACAATATCACGGGTGGCTCCCCACACGTTCACACCATCGATGTTGATGTTGGCAGCGGTTTTCACCAACGGGAAGACGGGATTCTGAGCGTAATATTGCGATCCCAACAAACCCGATTCCTCGCCGGTAACGGCGGCAAACAGCATCGTTCGGTTCAGACGGACGGGCAGTTGCGCCAATTCGCGGGCAATTTCTATCAGGGTGGCGGTGCCGGAGGCGTTATCGAACGCGCCGTTGAAGATGCCGTCATCCGGCAATAGGGAGTTCATTCCAAGGTGATCATAATGGCTGGTGAACAAAATGCACTCGTTTTTTAGAACCGGATCGCTGCCCTCTATTTTGGCGATTACATTCGGCGAGTCAATTAGGCGCGTCGAGTTTGTGATCGCAGCTGAGACCTTGAAAGGCAAGGCCACGGGTTTGAAATCCGGAGAGTTCGCGCCAGCAATCCATTCATCCAAATTGAAGCCATGGGCCGATAGCAATTCGGAAGCCACCTCCTGGGTAATCCAGCCCTCGAAGGCACATAAATTCTCATGGGGCTGCCGAAGATAGATTTGCTCTTTTGAACGGGAGTTCTGAATGACATTCCAGCCGTAGCCTGCCATCGACGTCGTGTGAATAAGAATGACTCCAGCGGCGCCCTTGCGTCCGGCCTCCTCGTACTTGTAGGACCATCGACCGTAGTAAGTCAGGGCGGCGCCATCAAAAAATGACGAGTCCGGTGAACTCGGCTCGTTAACCAGCATCAGCAAGACTTTGTTGCTGACATCAACGGCTCCGTAGTCGTTCCAGCTATATTCGGGTGCCTCGATGCCATAGCCCATGAACAACACCTCGGCATTGCGAATGGCGGTTTCGACGCTCTCAATTTGGGTAACGCCGACGAATTGCGTGCCGGGAGCGAGGCGCCAGGTGCGATTGACTCCACGAATGGTGAGCGATGGGGTATGAGTAACACCGCGCAGGGTCACGTTTTGAAAATAGCTGGTATCACCTACCGCCGGCATGAGTCCCGCCTCCTTTAACTGCGCAGCAATGTAGCTGGCGGCCCGCTCACCGCCAGAGGTACCCGGTGCGCGACCCTCCATGATGTCGGCAGATAAAGTTTGGAGATGGACGCGAATACGATCGGCTTTGACGGCGCCGTCCAATTTGCCGAGGCTTTCCGGCGAGGTACAATTTGAAGAAATGAAAAGGCTAATCGACAGGGTGGTGAGCCAACTAACGGGCTTGCAGAGCATTAATCTCCCTCCTCCGAATATAGGTGACCGTTGTGGCGAGATATAAATAGGCCTGAATAACTCACCGGTTTTGGAGTGCATTTAGAAATTGGTCATTTGAGATTTGGGATTTGCGGCTTCGTCGCGCCATGAATTGTTCACGCTTAGTTGGCGCCGGCGCCCTCCCAGCGGCCGGGAACGACGGCGTGACAATTATGGCAGGTCCCTTTTTCGATGCGGTTTTGAAGTATGCGAAATCCAAATCGTGCGATCAATTCAGCGCCACAGGAGGGGCAATAGGTGTTCTCGTATTTGCCCACCCGACCGGACAAATTGCCGGCATAGACGAAGTGCAATCCCGCCTGGTAACCAATTTCCACCGCCCGTATCAGCGTTTGCGCGGGCGTGTTCTCGGGATCGGTCATTTTGTAATCCTGATGGAAAGCGGTCACATGCCAGGGGATATCGGGTGAAACACTTGCCAGGAATTCGGCCATCTCCTTAAGTTCGCTCTCTGAATCGTTGAACCCAGGCACGATGAGTGACACCACTTCCAGCCAAAAACCGCGCTCGTGGACCATTTTGATGGCGTCGATCACATGCTGTAGAACGCCGCCCAATTTACGGTAGCTTTTGTCGCTGAACGATTTCAGATCGATTTTGTAAAGGTCGGTGTGCGGACGGATGTAGTCGAGCACCTCCGGAGTGGCATTGCCGTTGGAAACGTATCCGGTGATGAAGCCCTCCTTCTTGGCCTCTTTGAAAATCCTGATGGCCCACTCGCTGGTGATGAGAGGCTCATTATAGCTGCTGACAATGAGTTTCGCCTTGTGTTTTTTTCCCAGGATAATCAAGTCGAGCGGACGAACTCTTTGCGGCGGAACTACCGCCCTTGGATCGCGAATGGCCTGCGAGGTCACCCAGTTTTGGCAATACGAGCAGTGGAAGTCACAGCCAAGCATGCCGAAGGTTACAGCCAATGAACCAGGATAGGCATGAAAGAACGGCTTTTTTTCGGTGGGATCGCATTGAATGCCGGCAGCGTAAAATGCCGGCACCATCAATTTTCCATCATCGTTGAAGCGCACGCGGCAGATGCCATCGCGGCCTTCTTTGATCAAACAGCGGTGGCCGCATGCAAAGCATGTTAGGCTGCCATCACCATGCTTCTCATACAACTCACCCACCATGGTGTAGCTTTTCAAGAGGTTTTTGAGAGTCAAAGCTTCAGCCATGGTCGTTCCTCGTCAAAGAAGCATAGAAAACCGCCGGCACGAGCAGGAAAAACCCGGCGACACGGACACGATTAGTCTTTCGCTCAAATGGCACCGCTCATCTTGTTGGTAGCATTAAACTTACTGACAATTAGTTGCTTTAGACCGCGGCGAATCCGATCCGGGCTGACCGAGATAATCTCACAGCACTTCTCAAAAGAAAATATATAGTCGGAATTTTTTTCCTCATACAGCCAAAATTTTGCGCTCTTGCAGTTTTTCTCCAGTTGACTCAGTTCGTGCTCAAGGCCCTTCTTCCGCAATTGCCGGATCTTGTAAGGATTGTGTCCATCAAGATAATCCTTAACAGCCCGCAATACTACAGAAACCACCAACTTACGTTCTGTAATATTATTGGATCTCATCTCTTTTTTCTCCCTCATAGTCATGAGTTGTGGTAGCTAACTCCTAAATGAAATCAAGGCGGGACACTCGTAGTTGGCTTAACGAGACTTGAAAACGGAAACCTCAGCAGAGTACATTCTACACAAATGTTCATATGATCGTGTCGCAATATAACACATTTTTGTCCTTAAATCAAGCCTAAACTTTGGTTACTTAATCAGTTTCGATACCTCCTTGAACTCGGGCGTGTCGGCCCGTTCCATCAGTTCAAACAAAACCGTTTCGACTGTGGTGGGCACGGCGCCCGCAAGCGCTAGGCGCTCCAGCGCGGCCTCGTAATCGAGAGCTTTGCGTGACGAAACCGCATCCCTGGGAATATGCACTTGAAACCCGTTGGCCAGCAAGTCCAGTGCGGTTTGCTGCACGCACACGTGACACTCAATTCCGGTAACCACGATCTGCCGCACACCCCGACCCTGCAGTTTTTCGACCAGCCCGTTCGCACCGCAGCAACTGAAGGTCATTTTTTGCAGTGGGGCCTCGCCAGCAAGCGCTGCCAGAATCTCCGGCTCTGTGTGGCCCAGGCCCTGTGGGTATTGCTCGGTGATAAAAATGGGCACCCCCAAAATTCGGCAGCCTTTGACTAATCTGATGATACCGTTAACCACCTGCTCGCGGTAAAGCATCACTGCATTGATTTTCTGTTGCACATCGACGATCAGCAAAGAACTGTGTTGACGGTTCAGAATCTGGGGATGGCGGATCATGATTTCCTCTCTTTACCTTGTCGCCCGTAGCTTCACATAAACCTGCCAAAGCAATTGACGAGCTTGGCAGACAGGGGGCTGATATGCGCGTGAAACCTTAGGGTTAATACTCGTAAATAGTTGAATACCTGCTAAAAAATAAAATCTTTAACCCAAAAACCAAGAGGAATCTAAGATGAGTTATTCGAATCCGGCCGGACAGGCGAAGGCTGCGGCTTCGGCCTATGTTGCGGCCCTGCTGAAAGTAGTTGGAGATCGTGATCCGATTGCAGTGCAAGAACAACTGCTCAATTCCCTCACCGAAGCCATCACGGGATTTGACGAAGCCGAGCTTCGCCGGCCGGAAAAGCCGGGGAAATGGTCGATCATCGAGGTTATCAAGCATCTCGCCGATGGCGAAATGGTGATCGGTTTTCGACTGCGGATGATCCTGGCCCACGACCGACCACCGATCACCGCGTACGATCAGGATCTCTGGGCGAGCGAACTCAAATACAATGAGGCGCGCCTGGAGGAGACCCTCAGCCAATTGCGAGCGTTGCGCGAAGCCAACCTGCAACTGCTGCGTTCCCTGACGACTCAACAATGGCAGCGTTTCGGCATTCATGCGGAACGCGGCGAGGAGAGCGTCGAGCGCTTAGCCAAGATGGTCGCTGGACACGACTTGGTTCACCTGAGCCAAATTGAGAGGATCAAGCGAGCGATTCGTTAGTTGCGAGTCAGACAGGAAAAACGATTAGCCTTGAGCCATTGTACTGCAGATTTTCAACCCTTTGCTTTCCGGGCCAGGTCTATAACCACGGATTAACGCGGACGAAACACGGATTTGGTG
>DASWHH010000107.1:0-6623 GCA_036398295.1 bacterium | reverse complement strand
GACCAAATGAGGAACGCCTTCTACGAAGGTGAGTTGTGGAAGAACGAACTGGAAGCTATTGCCATGCCGATGCTTGAGAGTTATGATGTCATACTTTGCGAGACATCGCCCGATTACCTGTTTGATGGACTTCAAGAGGAGCCCGGGTGATTTAGTTGGGCTCGCACTCCAGCGATCTAACTTTCTTAAGATAATGACCTTTCTGCAATCTGCAAGTAAAAATTGTGGGAAACGGTAATTTGCCTTAGGTAGTAAAATCTCAAACCTTCGCTTGCAAACGTTGGTTCAATTTTGGAAATTGTTTTAGTAAAAAGGAAAGGTTAAAAAATGAAAACCCAATTGACGCTTTCCCTGTGCCTGGCTACCATCTTTCAAGTGCGTTATCAAAACTTCACACTGAAAAGCAAGTACCTGGCCGGGCGACTCACTCAAAAGGCGTTCTTTAACGGAAAGGGCTGTACCGGCCAGCATATCTTCCCGGCACTGCACGGGGAGAATGCGCCCAAACATTTGCGAGCCTTTCTTCTGATATGCAGCTTGGTTGTCATCCTGCAACCCCTTCATGGACTCGCACAGACGAAGTCAGACGCACCAGGAACAAGCCCTCAACGCACTCCAACGGAACGGGATGGACAACACGATTTTGACTTCGAGATTGGTACTTGGAAAACTCACCTATCGCGGCTCCTGCATCCCCTAACTGGCTCTACTACCTGGGTCGAATATGAGGGTACTACCGTTGTCCGAAAGGTTTGGAATGGCCGCGCCAATCTGGTGGAGCTCGTGGCCGATGGCCCAGCAGGTCACTTCGAAGGTCTGAGCCTACGTCTATACAATCCCCAATCCCACCAGTGGAGCCTCAATTTCGCAGGCAGCCACAGTGGTACTATGAGCCCACCCACGATCGGTGACTTCAAAAATGGGCGCGGCGAGTTTTTCAGCCAGGAAACATTTAATGGCCGAGCTATCTTTGTTCGGTTTGTTATCTCGGACATTACTCCTGATTCTTGCCGATTTGAACAGGCATTCTCAGATGATGGAGGCCAGACCTGGGAAGTAAACTGGATTGCAACAGACACGCGGGTGAAAGATGGGTCGGGCAAAGACCACTGAATTCCAATAAGCGTCATCAGTGAACCGTAGTTTTGCACCAATGCCCCGAGGTGGATGTGAAGAGCCTCCGGTTCACTCCGAAAGGTGAGAAGAATCCAGTCGGCGGCGGCGCCACCACAATTGACGGCGTGATCAGCACCCGTCGCGGCAACGGCGCCAGTTGGAACAGCATGATTGGCAAAACCCCCGCCGGCGAGTGGGAGCTGGCGTTAGCGAACACCCAGGAAATGACAAAGCGCTTTAAAGACGAGAGGATCGATGATATCCTCTTCGTCATCACCTATGGCGGGTGCACACCAGCCTGGCCGGCATAGTGAGCTCACTTGGGCCAACACAGGCGGTCGCAGAATCTGGCTGAGTTTTAGGAGGGCTGGGTGCGGCTGGCATCCGGCGCAAACACCTGCAGACGAATGGGAATTGGAGTTGCCAATAGACAGGAAATTAAGGGCGATTCAACCTCGAGATCGATGACATTCTCCTCGTGTTTACCCATGGCGGCGCAAACCTGCGGATGGCGATCCGGCGCCGGCGGTTACTCGTAACTCAATGCCTTTATCGGGTCGAGTTTTGAGGCAACGACCGCTGGCCACATTCCGAAGGTCAAGCCGACAATTGTGCAAAAAGCCAGGCCGCCAAATGCCCATTCCATGGGTACCGAGGCAGTGAAACCGGTAAAGAAAGTGACGACGTTGCCCAGGCCGAAACCGGCCATTACCCCAAAGACCCCGCCAACGTTGCAGAGTACGACGGCCTCAATCAGAAATTGTGTGAGAATACTCCGGCGTTTAGCGCCCAATGACTTTCTGATGCCGATCTCACGAGTGCGCTCGGTCACCGAGACGAGCATGATGTTCATGATGCCGATGCCAGCGACCACCAGGGCCACGATGCCAACCACGAACGCGCCGATCTTGACGCCAGCCGTCGCCTGATTGAACGATTTGATCATGCTGTCATTGGTGAAAATGGTGAAATCATCTTCATCGCGCGGCGGAACTCTGCGCTCGGCTCGCAACACCAGCCGGGTTTCTTCGATGGCGTCCTGCAAAAGTTCGGAACGTTTCGCGCGCACGGTGACGTTGACCGAGCGTTCATTGCCCTGCGGATCCCTCATGCCATACACTTGCTGAAAAGTGGTGATGGGGATGATAGTGTAGTTATCATAGTTGCCGCCCATCGCCGAGCTTTTCTCTTCGAGCACGCCGATGACGCGGTACTTTCTGTCATCGAGCTTGATGGTCTGTCCGATGGGATCGGTAAACGGAAACAGAGTCTCCGCGATGGCAGGACCGATGACAACGACATAACTCCCGACTTTGGCATCCTGATTCGTCAAGTTGCGGCCCAGTTGCACAAAATGGCTGTTGTTGGCTGAGTATTCCGGTGTGCCGCCACATATCGTCAAGTTCTTTTCGGTCGATTCATTGCGGTATTTGCCGATGTGTCCGAAACTCCATAGTTCGGCGCCGACGAGGTCGACGCTTTGAACCTTCTCGCGAATCGCGTCTGCGTTGGCGACCGTCACCGGCTTGCGGCGCTGAATCTTACGCCAGTCAATTCCGTGGTTGAATCCGCCCGCTGGCCATTTTTGCACTTGAAAAGTCGTGGTGCCCAAAACGCTCATTTCTTTTTCCATGGTATTCTGGATGACCGATATTCCGGTCATCACAGCAATGATCGAGGCGACGCCAGCGATGATACCGATCAAAGTTAGCAGCGAACGGAGCTTCTGCGCTCGGATCGCTGCCAGGGCCATTTTTACCGCTTCGCTGAGATTCATTTGTTCCCTGATTTTTTATATATAAAAGTCAACTCCCGATTTTCCTTGTTCAATTTTTACTTACAACATTAAATCGGGATTACTCATACCGCAAGGCGTCGATAGGATTCAGTTTCGCCGCGTTGAACGCCGGCACGACGCCGGCAAATATGCCTACGATGACCGAAACCGTCAGTGCGACGAGCACAATGGGAATGGATATGCTGGCAGGCATCAGCATGGCATTGATCAGAGCCGTTACGCCGAACGACAGCAGCACACCAACGAATCCACCCAACAGACAAATGCTCGACGATTCGAAGAGGAATTGCGACAGGATGGTCCTCTTCTTGGCGCCAATCGCCTTGCGAATACCGATCTCTCGCGTGCGCTCGGTCACCGAAACAAACATAATATTCATGACACCGATGCCACCCACAAACAGCGATATGCCGGTGATCATCAGGCCGATCAAAACGATCACGCCCATGACATTGTTATAAGCCGCCATCAACGAGTCCATCTTGTTGATGGAGAAATCATCTTTCTCGGTCGGTTTGAGTTTGCGGATCTTCCGCATCTCGCCGATCAAGGCGTATTCAAAATCTGCCATTGCCTCGTGGCTCGGCGCCTTTACGGCGATGTCAAAGTTGCGATCGGCGCTGCCGCCGAAAGACCTCAAGAAGGAAGTGATGGGAACATAAATTTGAGCGTCGAAATTGGGCCCGCCAAAGAAACCAGCGCTCCCCTGCTTTTCCATCACGCCGACGACCCGATAAATGTCCCTGCCGATGCTCATCTTCTTGTTGATCGGATCGGCATTGTCGAAGATGCGCTCTTTGATTTCACTGCCAATGACGCAGACCTTTCTCTTGTATTGGACATCGAGCTCGGTCAGAAACCTGCCGAACTCCGGTAGTGAGCTTGAGACCATGATGTGTTTGTCGGTCGTTCCGACAATGCGCACATCATACAAGACGTTGGATCGATATTTTATGCTTTTTTCCGTGCTCGTGGTGGGATTGATCGCCGCCGCGTGACTGAAATTTCTCTTCAACTCCTCGCTATAATCCAGTTCGAGGTTCTTGCGATTTCTGAATTCAAACCAGTTTCCTCGCATCACCCAGGGCATACGCGAAATATAGAGCACATCTGATCCGATGGCGGATATGCTTTCTTTAAAAGTGTTTCCTAAACCGTTGGCAGCCGTCATGGTGGTGACAACGGCCACGATACCGATGATGATACCTAGAGTCGTCAACAGGCCGCGCGATTTGTTGGCGCGAATGGCGGCGAAGGAGATCTGCAGGGTCTCGGTTAATTCCGCGAAAATCCTCATGACTGATCCTCTTTCTTGGCGGTATTCTTGACCGTGGCCTTTTCGCCATTTTTCAGGTCCTTGCTAATCGCACGATAACTGCCCGTCACGACTTCGTCACCCTCCGCAAGTCCATCGAGGATTTCAATGTTAGTGTTGCTCTGGATGCCGGTTTTCACCTGCCTGGCTTCAACGGTTCCGTCTTTGACGACGAAGACGATTTCCACAAACCCATCCTTGTCCGGCGTAAACTGCGGCTGTGAGTCCTCGGCGATCGCCTCGCCGTTCTCTTTTCCTGCCGACTGCTTCTGCAACTGCTCCAGCGTGCGCACCGTGACACTCTGAATCGGAACCGCCAATGTACTGTCCCGTGTCTCAGTGACGATGTCACAGCTCGCGGTCATGCCGGGCCGCAGGTCAGCCATCGCATGCCCTCGCGCCGGCGTAACTTCAATGCTCTTGGCCGCGCCATTGGCACGCAAATCGGCTGCCCGACCGGTGACGGCAACTTTCACTTCAAATTCCGTTTTTTGATCCGCCGTTCCTGAACCGGTGACTTTGGCTGTGTTAGCGATTTCCGAGACATAGCCACGGAAGGCCGTATTAGGCAAAGCATCGACTTCGATGTTCGCGGTGTCACCCACAGTAATCGCGACCACGTCGTTTTCGTCCACCTCGACCAGGGCCTCCATGCCGACCAGATCGGAGATGACCAAAATAACGTCTTCCTGGAATTGTGAACCCAGCGCAATTTCACCGACTTCCTTGTTCAATTGACTGATGGTTCCCGACATCGGCGCAAAGATTCTCGTCTTCGAAAGATCATCTTGAGCTTGTTTGAGCAAAGCCCTGGCCTGTCCAACATTATTGAGCGCCGATTCATAGCGCGCCTTTTCGACCTGATAAGTGGCGGCTACGGCATCAAAGGACGCAGAGGATTCGAGCCTATTGTCGAACAACTCTTTGGAGCGTTGATAATCCTTTTCGGCCTTCTGCATCGTCTCTTTCGCCAGCCTGGCGTCCGACTCGCTGGATTTCAAGCTCGCTTCGGCGCGTTCAGCCGCAGCAACATAACGCTCGCGATCCAGCTCCAACAAGAAATCGCCTTTCTCGACCCAATCGCCTTCTTTCACCGCCAGCTTCGTGATTTTAGCGCTGACATCGGCGCTGATCTTGACCTGGATGTGAGGTTGCACCTTGCCGGTGGCGGTCACGGTCTCAACCACCATTTGCCGCTGCACCGGTGAAGTTTCAACAACGGTTTCTTTGCGGCCATTTTTCTTCATGATGCTGGCGACGACAACGACAGCAACAATGACGACCACACCGGAAACGATCAGTAACTTTTTCTTCGACATTTTCAGCTCTTCCAGTTTTATTTATTGGGGTGTGTTGGAGATATGGCAGGCGACGCCCAGGAAATGTGCTTATACGCTCGAATGAGACCAATCACAGTTTCGACCAAGGGTAACTCCGATTATCTGGGAAGGATTTGCCGTTAGAATGGAACGAGAAAATGCCCTCAATGTTTCACGGTATTCTGTTGACTTGGTTTTTGTGGATTTCGGGCAACGGTGTGCTTAATACAGTGCGGCTTGCTTTTTTTGTGAAGGTTCACCCACGCAGCCTTTGACGTGGGTTTTCGGATTAACCGGGCGGCTGGTGGGTTGTCTTGGTTATCAGTCCCCGACAAGAGAGCCGGGTTTATCTATATAAAACTTTCCCAGATAGAGCATTTCGCCGTGGTCTTCGAGAGTCCAGTAGTAAAGCCCGGGCTGCAGTTTTTTTTCAAATGTAAACTGGGTGTCCTGAATCAGCTCAGAAAAAATCACCGTTTCCCGGTTATCGAGAATTTTCAACTCCAGTGCCCGGCTGTGCGGCTCTCCGTCGCTGAAGCTCTGCCATTGAAAATTAATATCGCCGCTGAGGTTTTGGCCAACCCTGGGAGAGGAAACCGTCACCGAATATCCGGTCGATTGGTACTTCTGTCGCATCACGTCTTCGAAGAATGGATTGGGGCCGAAATTGGCTGGATCGATTGCCTCGCCTCGCCACATCGGTCTAAAAAGAAAAATCGCCAGCAACAACACAGCGACTGCTCCCGCATAAATCCAGCCTCGTTGCCGCCCAAAAGAGTCCTTAATAGTGAATTCGCGACTCTCTTTCTTGGTGGTATAATCCGCGATCACGGATTCCCGTTCCTCCTTAATCAGCTTCACCACCTGCTCGCGAATCCGCAGGTGCTCCAAACATTCCGGGCAGCCGAACACGTGAATCTCGAAATCTTCGATTTCCTTCTCAGACATTTTTCCCATCACATACTCCTCCATCCTCTGCATCCGATCCGTCAATTCACATTTCATTATCTGTCCTCTAGTATAATAAAAACCCGGTTCCGAATATTAGGAACAATTTCCCTTTCTTGATAGCCTT
>DASWHH010000106.1:0-1508 GCA_036398295.1 bacterium | reverse complement strand
CGCCTGATCACCCGCAACCAGGTTTCGCTGGGGTTTCCCATGCCGCTGGCCTATCGGGAAAAAATCATGCAGATTCCGGGTGTCACCGATGTTTCTATCGGACAGTGGTTTGGCGGCGTGTACATCGATGCCAAGAATTTTTTCGCGCGCTTTGCTATTGAACCGGAATCCTTTCTGCCTTTGTATCCCGAATATGTGTTGACTGAGAAGGAAAAGGAAGATTTTCTAAAGGAAAGAAATTCCTGCATTGTCGGGGCTAAAATTGCGACCAAATACGGCTGGAAATTAGGCGACAACATTCGCCTGATCGGCGACATTTTTCCCGGCGACTGGGATTTTGTGATCAGCGGAATTTACCACGGCGCCGATCGTACCACCGATGAAACCCAGATGTTCTTTCACTGGAAATATTTAGACGAACAAATAGGACTGACGACTCCGGGGCGAATGGGGCAGGTGGGATTCTTTTATGTTGGCGTCGCCAGCCCCGACGATGTGGTGCGCGTGTCCCAGGCCATCGACGCCATGTTTGATAACTCCATGGCCGAAACCAAAACTGAAACCGAGAAAGAGTTTCAGATGAGCTTCGTCTCGATGGTGGGCACGATTATCACCACGGTGCGAGTAATTTCAGTGGTAGTGATCGCCATCATTTTGTTGGTGCTGGCAAACACCATGGCCATGACCGCACGTGAGCGGGTGACTGAATATGCGGTCTTAAAAACCCTCGGATTTCGGCCCGGTCATTTAACCGGCTTAATTTTCGGGGAATCGCTTTTTATCGCCGTCCTGGGTGGCGCGATTGGACTCCTGCTCGCGGTTCCGATTATTGCTGGGTTCGGCGAATTCCTCTCCGTCAATTTAGGGAGCTTTTTCCCGGTATTCGAGCTGTCTCGCAGTACCGTATTGCTGGCTGCGGTTGCAGCACTGTCGGTCGGGATAGCCGCGGCGATTTTTCCGACGATTAATGCAACGCGCATGAAAATCGCTGACGGTTTGCGGTACATTGGATGACGATTTTTCTCACGAGGAATGATTAACCATGAGAATCCCAATCATCTACAACTGGCGCAATCTTCTCGCCAGAAAATTAACCACTACCCTGACGGTGCTGGGTATCGGGCTGGTGGTATTTGTCTTTGCCGCTGTGCTGATGCTGGCCAACGGCTTTAAGAAAACCTTGGTGGGCACCGGCGAACCAGGCAACGTCATTTTTGTGCGCAAAGGCGCTAACGCCGAGTTGGTGAGCATCGTCCCACGCAGCCAGTATAACCTCATCCGCACCCAACCGGAAGCGGCGCTGATGGACGACGGTAAATCCCTCGTGGCGCCGGAGTTGGTAGTGATCAACAATTTGCGCAAACGCTCGGACAACAAGCCAACCAATATCGTGATCCGTGGCGTATCGCCGGAATCCATTCCGCTGCGGCCAAGATTCAAATTGGTCGCGGGCAGGTTGTGGCGGCCGGGCACTTCGGAGATCATCGCGGGCAAAGCAGTAGCTGAAA
>DASWHH010000105.1:0-1986 GCA_036398295.1 bacterium | reverse complement strand
TACCTTTTCAATTGAAGGTATCCAGAACTGCCGTTTCTTGGAAGCGGAGTCGAAGGATGTTTTACTCGCACGATCCATTTTCCGACCAGCCTGCTAGAAATCCGGTCGGAAAATGGCCTGTCATTCCGGCCTTGTGCCGGAATCCCCTGCTTCTGTGCGAGAACCCGGGAGATTCCTGCATACGCAGGAATGACATGCTAATCTTTTTGGATTTTCCGACCGGATTTCTAGGGCACTAAAAACAAAAGCCCCAGCGCGTAATCACCGGGGCTTCACAAAATTCATCATAGCACTGATAAGCGGTTGGCTATTTTGCCGTCATCTCTTTTTTCAAACTGTTGTAAACGATCTCGAGCCATTTATCCTGGGAGATGAACGGCCATGACCTCCTCCATGCCTCGGGCAGGCCGGCTTTTTTGATGTCCTCAATAGTTTTACCTTCGTTCATCTGTTTGTGGACGATGTCGGCGCCACGCCAGCGCTGACGATCAGCAATACCACAAAAATCAACAGATAGAGTTTTCGCATGAATCATCTCTCCTAATTTCTGCAAAATGTGAAGTCAAAAATAACGGATTCCGGCTAAAAGTCAACAAGAAATGTGGGGAGAGTCACCGATTCCATCGCTTGAAGCGATGGAATCGATTTATTTACTTCGACGGAATCAGAATCAACTCCTCCTGCGGCGGTATCAAGTATTCCGCGCCGGTGTCCGTCACCACCGCCATCTCTTCCACGGAAATGGTTTTGGTGGCTTTTGGTTCGGAGCCTTCCAAATCCCAACAGAAGAAGCCATCAAAGGCGAACGTCTGTCCCGGCTGCAACAAACGCAGGGCAGCGCCAGACGGCTCACGCCCGGTTTGCGCGCCGCCAAGACTTGGCCCCATATCGTGCGCCCAATAGCCCACCGGATGACCGGTGCTCCACATCACCGGCAGCGAACCGACTTGCTGCATCCAATCGCGCTGGGCTTTATCCACGTCATAACCGCGCACGCCCGGCTTCATCGCCGCGAGCGCGATGCGACTTCCGCGGCGAGAGTTCTCCCATTTTTTCAGCGCCTCGGCGGAGGGCACGGTTTCGCCAGGCCGCAGCACATAAGCAAAACGCTGGATATCGGTACACCAGATGCCGTACACCTTGATGCCAAAATCCGTCTGGATGAAATCACCCGGCTGGATGATTTTCTCCGTGGCATGGGAATGGCCGCGATCGATGCCGGAATTGACATTCGGATTCTGATCCGGCGCCCAGGCATCTTCCACGCCGGCTTCGGCCATTTTTTGTTTGAGAAAACGCCCAAGGTCGGAATCGCGGGTTTGGCCGGGCACGACGATTTTGTACGCCGCAATTTCCCACTGCGCCGTTACTTCCGCAGCCTGGCGCATGATGTTCACTTCTTCGGGAAGCTTCACCGATAACCACTCGATGACCAACTCCTCCGAAGAAGTTAGACGTGGCGTCAAGTCAGCGCCGAGTGCTTCCTCCAATTGCCTGCGCTGAGTGTGGGACAATCCGTCGGCAGCCGCGCGTTCCGATGAATTGATGGCCACCACTTTCGGGCCGCGCTTTCGCAGCTGTTCGGCTGCAGCCGCCCAGACATTCCCGCCGCGCTCGATCACACTCACCTCATCGTGCAAGCCGACGTCTTTCAACGCGGTGGCTTCGCCAACCGGTGAAATCGCCACCGACTTCACTGCATTGCCATCGCGAAAAAATAGAAACGCGGCGGTGCCGCCGGCATTCTCGCCACCGACGTGAATCGCCAGCGGATCGTTGTCGTTCTCGCGGCAGATCACCACCCAGGCATCGACGCCGGCGCGCTGCATCGCTTGCGGCAACAGTTTCTGAATTCGCTCTTGGCGGATTTTCGGCCAGGGATTGTTGGCACGGTCAAACAATTTTTGGGAGAATGTTGCTGGCGGATGAATGAAAATCAGGTACAACAGAATCGATAAAAGCGAAAGCTGAAAACGGCAGCGTTTC
>DASWHH010000104.1:0-2929 GCA_036398295.1 bacterium | reverse complement strand
AATCCGATAGTCAACCCAAACGAACGAAATCCCAAATGAGGGCCCGGCCATGAAAACGCAACCCGCCTGCAATCGCTTTTTTGCGGTACTGCTCTTCACCTTACTCACGCCACTCGTACTCTGGGCCGGACCCGGCGATGGCACCTCTTATACTCCCTACCGGCTCGACTTCAACGTGGCAAAAAATGGCCAGACCCTGGGATACCTGCAATCTTCGGTCATCTCCTACTCTTTTCAATGGACATTTGTCTTCACGGTTAACCGGGGACTGGGCCGTGATATTATGAATTCCAGCTTCAGAAAATGGATGAAAAATGTCTCCACGTTGCCAGAGATTCCCGACGGCGATCACTGGATCACCAACTTTATCGGCCATCCGTTGTTAGGCGCCAGCGTGTTCGCATTTTATCGCAATCGTGGTTTTTCCAATCAAGCCAGCGTGGCCGGCACGCTTTTGCAAAGTACCCTTTTCGAATACACCGTTGAGGGTTGGAAACAACCGCCCAGCGGTATCGACTTGATTGTGACCCCGGTCCTGGGAAGCCTGATCGGGTCGCAGGTGGGTATGAACTCATTCATCTTGTCGTCATCATACGCCTTAACCAAATATATCTTCGGGTTGTTTTAGCGGACCGCCGTTATTTTCTCCTGCAATTTCTTAACGTAGTTGCTCCGTCCTCGCAAGTTAGCTTGCACTTCTTCCGGCTCATTCCACTTAGCAAGTTGCATTTAATTTAATTTTCGAATATATTCTTGCACTTTTCTCGAAAACTTCAAAGGAGGGAAAACAGATGAAAGTTTGCCGGATTGTTGTTTTGGCTTTGTTGATCGGTTGTGGTCAAGACGATAAACAAAACCAGACGTCGGCGGAAGTCGTGCAGTTGAACGGTTCGGCTTCCATAAGTTGGCAGACGCCGCAGGGCTGGGTCAAGGAAACTCCCCAATCGGGTTTTCGTATAGCCCAGTTTAGAATTCCAAAAGTTGATTCCGATCCGGAAGATGCGTCTGGCATTGTTTTTTATTTCCGCGGCGAAGGCGGGGGGGTGCAGTCCAATCTGGAAAGATGGTATGGCCAATTTCTGCAGCCCGATGGCAGGTCGTCCAAAGAGGTAGCTCAGGTCAAAGAAATCACCGTCAACGGGCTGAAGCAAACCCGTGTCGATGTCAGCGGAACGTTTCTATTTCAACCGATGCCGATGGGGCCGACCACGGTGGAGAAGCCGAATTTTCGCATGTTGGCGGCGGTGGTGGAATGTGGTTCAGGCCCGGTATTCGTCAAGCTCGTGGGGCCGCAAAAGACGATCGAAAAATGGCAAGAGAGCTACCAGGCATTCATGAACTCGTTTAAGCAATAACCCGGGGAACGCTCTGGAACCCAAACTCAAATCTCTTCTGCTAGCGCTGCTGGGATGCGCCGGCATAGCCGCTTTCCTGGGCCTGGCCGACCGCTCCAAAACCGTTCAGTTCCTGCAACAGCATGTTTCCAAGAGCCGGATTTTGGAGCTTGCCGAGGAAGCTTACCAACAATCGGAATTCGCGAAATACGATCTCACCAAACGCGTCGAGATCAAAATCGACAACCAGTTGCTGCGCTTCGCCCAACTCAATTTGGATCCGCAGGGGCATTTTCTTCCCATCGGCACATGGGAGATTTCCTGGCAAGGAACCCTTGAATCCAAAAAAGAGGGTCCACAGGAAGTCGGTCACACCCTGCGTTACGACTTTGGGGGCAAACTGGTGGGATTGGAGCAAAATTCCCCAAATTTGAATAAACCCCCCAATTTCAAAGAGTCAGAAGCGCTCTTCGAGGCCAAGCGCTTTTTGCACATCCAGAGTGTCGACACCTCGGGACTGGTACTGCGCGATAACACCTTCAACCAAGAGGATCGGGTGTTACGTCATCACTTCGAGTTCAACCGCCCATCTCAGCTTTCTCCGTACCTTCTCGAAACCTACGACGTCAACGTCTCGGGCAGAAACATCACCTCCTACGCTGGAAAGGTCACCATCGATTCCGACAAGTACGCGTTTCCAGCATCGCAGCGAACCTCCGAGATTGTCTATATCACTGCGGCGTTCGTAGCATGGGCTCTGATCGCGGTCTTTCTCCTCAGTGTTTTTTTCCGACGACTCAAGGATGACCTGCTGGAATTCCGGCGCGCCTTCTGGATCGCCCTGGCCTCGTTTATTTTCATGCTGGTTTATCTAACCATGGACATGTGGCCAAACTGGCAGGAAATCCTCATCGGTGGTGGACTCGCCAGTTTTTTCACGGGCCTTGGGATTCTAATCGCATACGCCGTAACCGAATCTCTCAATCGCGAAGTTTGGCCGGAAAAAATAGCCCTGCTGGATGTGGTTGCGAAAGGTTGTTTCCGCGTAAAGGAACTGGGCGCCGCACTGCTACATTCCATATTTCTGTCCGGACTCTTCCTGCTCTTGCTAGCGTTCACTTTCTGGGCCGTCACCAGGCTCAACCTCGGCTATCTCCACATCGATGATGACTTGCTTTGGATTTTTTCCGGCAACACGGCGATCCTTCCTAACATCTTTAAAAACCTAATTGCCAGCCTTTATATCAGCCTGGTATTATTCTCATTTTGGTTGACATATCTCAGATCAAAAAGCCAGAGTCAAATCGTTTTGGTGGTTTTGCTGGGCGCGTTCATCAATTTTGCCGGCCTGGACCTGTTATATTTGCGAGCGTCATACGCCGCGATTTTTCTACTCATTCCGATAGGCATGCTATGGGCGTACTTTGCTTTAAGGTACGATTTTGTGACGATTTTCATCAGCTTCTTCACGATTGACTTGTTTCTGGAAATCTCGTTGGTCAGTTTGATGCCCAACGGCATCTTAAGCGCGCCAGGGGTGGTCGCGGTCTCTATCCTGATGTTGCTTCTGGTGTGCGGCTCCTATTTCGGTCAAA
>DASWHH010000103.1:0-3771 GCA_036398295.1 bacterium | reverse complement strand
ATTCGCGGTGCGGTGTTCGTTGATTTTGGCCAGGCGTGGGATCGCGATTACGAATTTAATGAAGTTCTGGGCAGTATGGGGTTTGGGCTGCGTTTGCGCATCGGTGGATTCTTGGTCCTGCGCTATGAACTGGGCAAGCGGTTCCAGGTTAGTGATTTCAGCAGCCCCAATCTGCATTTTGACGAAGGCATAAAGAAAGCCTTCTGGTTTGGATTTGATTTTTAGCCAATATGTTAAAACTTCCCTGCCCTCTCCTTCGACGCGTTTGTAAGACGGCTTTACTTTTATCTCTCTTCAGCTGGTCGTGCCATAAAGTGACCATTCGCCCGGTCATGCAAGGCCCGGCGCATCCGATCTGGCCGCAATTTGGCGGTGCCCCTGACAGAAGCAACCATAGTCCAGCCACCGTCAGTCCACCACTGACAAATATTTGGATATACAAGACCAGTTCCGCGCTCAATTCAACCATGTTGGCCGTTGATGGCGTGCTCTATTTCACAACCCTCGATGGCCGTTTCGAGGCTCTTGACATCGCGAGCGGCAAACGCCTTGGCCGCGGCAAGTGCAATGGGCAGTACGAAGCGGCGGCTGCCTATCATCATGGCCACCTGATTTTCGCTTCCCGTTATGGTGAGAACACTCTTTCGAAATATGATATGGCGCGCGGTAAGTATTTGTGGAAAGTCGACGCTGGCGACATTGCCAGCGAGCCGCTGATTGCCGGCGATGCCATCTACGTTTCGGCGATGTATGACCACATCGACAAGTACGAGTTTGAAAGCGGCGAAAAAATCTGGACCTTCAAGACTGAAAATCAGCATCGCTCCTCGCCGGCATTGCAAGGGGGGGTACTGGTGGTAGGCTGTGACGACGGCGTCGTTTACGCGTTGAACGCGCAAACCGGTAAGCTCAATTGGAAAATGACAGCCGCTGCGAGCGTATTCGCCACGCCGGTAATTTCCGGAGAGCGAGTTTTTGTGGGCTCGGTTGACAGTACATTTTATGCCTTCAACCTCGTTGATGGTTCGACCGCATGGGAGTTTGACGCGCAAGCTCCCGTTTTTCAGAGCGCTGCGGTCCACGGCGGCGTGGTGCTTTTCGGCGCAAGCAACGGAGATCTTTACTGTTTGGAGGGGGAGAACGGCCGGCAGCTCTGGAGCTTTCACGCCGGCAGTGCGGTTAGTACGGCGCCGCTCATTGTCGGGAAAATCGTATATTTTGGCTCACTGGATCGTTTCTATTACGCCCTTGATTTGAAATCGGGCGCCTTGTTATGGAGTTTTGAGACTAAAGGTAGGATTCGCACCGCTCCGGTGGTCTGGGGAAATTATCTGTTGGGCGCCTCGGAAGATCGGTTCGTCTATGGCTTTGCGTCATCGGACACAACCAGGGGCAATTAACATGATTTGCCATCTTATAAAAGTAACTGCTGTAACCTTATTGCTCAGCATGACGCTTTCGTTGGTTCTGCCTGCCGAGCTATGCGCCAGGCCGCAGCAGCTTACGGGCGATGAACCGCCGGGTTACCTGATGTTGCTTACTCCGCACGCCGGCCTCGAAATTAAAATTGATAATCAGCCGGTTGGCCGAACGCCGGACAGCCTTCTAACCCTGGCAGCCGGACCGCACAAAGTTGCTGTCGAGCATCCTGATCGCGTGAATTGGTTTGAAGAGGATTGGTTCGCCGACGTGCGTATTTTGCCGGGCGACACCCTGCGTGTACCAGTTGTTTTCCGAAAAACTTTTTCGATCAACTCACAACCCTATGGCGCCACGGTTGCCATGGATGGCGCGGCGATGGGGGAGACCCCCATTTTTTTTAAGCTCACTGAAGACGAGATCAAACCGCTCACGCTTTCCAAAACCGGCTATCGCGACACCACCTTCACCATCGGCCACGATCAGCGGCGTTTTTTTTACATCGCGCTGGCGGTCCCGAAGCGGGCCGTCGATCTTTCGCTCAAGCCGGCAAGTGACGATCACCACACTTCACCCACCAAATTGATTTTATATTCCGCTTCGGCGCTGGTGGTCCTCTCCGGCGGCCTCGCGCTTTATTTCAGAGACCGTGGCAACGACAAATATAATTCCTACCTCAACACCGGCGATCCCGAATTGATCGAACGCTATTATAAGGATGCCAAACACTTCGACCGGCTGGCAGCTGTTTCGTTTGGCGCTTTTCAGATCAGTTTTGTGGCTTCGTTTTATCTGCTTCTGAAAGAAGCCAACAAAGAAAAATAAATCCCGGTGCCAGCTTTCAAATTAATCTGGAATTTCTCCACCTAATCCCTGTACATAAGAAGGTCAACGGCGGCCTTTAAGGTTGCATTGCACATTTTTGTTTAATATATTAGTCACATTTTAAATGAAAGTATGGATTCATGATACTAAAAACTACTCTGGTGATGGTGCTGCTGGGCTTCATCCAACCCGTTTTTGCAAAGAATCCGGCTCCGGAATGGACCCAGGGAGCGGTGTGGTATTACGTCATACCCGAACGGTTCCGCAACATCAACCCACACAACGATCCATTGAAACTACAAATTGTGGGCAAGGACAGCAAGGACTGGCAGGTTCACCCCTGGGCATCCGATTGGTACAAACTACAGATTTGGGAATCAAGACGTAACTTAAAGTTTGATGAATTGGTGGGATTACGACGATACGGCGGCGATCTATTGGGTGTGCTGGAAAAGTTATATTACCTGAAGGACCTCGGCATCAACGTTATCTACCTTACGCCAATTTTTGAATCTCCTTCGATTTTGAAGTACGATGTTTCCTCGTTACATCATATTGACGACAATTTGGGTTTCGCTCACGAAGGCGCCTGGGGAAGAATTACTCCCGAAAAGAAAAAAAACGATGGAGAGAAGAAAAACTCAGAAGAAAAAGTGGTGCCGGAAACCGAAGACCCCAAAACCTGGGCTCTTAGCAAATCCGACGAAGTGTTTATTGAGCTATTATCCAAAGCTCATGAATTGGGAATGAAAGTGGTTATTACCAGCGTGTTCCACTATTGCGGCCGCGATTTCTGGGCGTTTCGTGACGTATTGCAAAAGCAGCAGGATTCGGACTACAAAGATTGGTTCGAGGTCGTAGGTTGGGATGATCCCGCCACGCCTGACACCGTTGAATTTGACTACAAAAGCTGGCACGACGACAAAAGTCTGCCGCTTTTTCGGCAGGATGAAAACGGCTTAAGTGAGCCGATCAGAAAATACATTTACGACAGCACTCGTCGCTGGCTCGATCCCAATGCCGATGGCGATCCCGCCGACGGCGTCGATGGTTGGGCGGTTCATGAGGCGGAGGCATTGCCTGAGCCTTTTCTCACCGACTGGATTAAGCTGGTAAAATCCATCAAGCCGAATGCGGTCACACTGGCGGACGCTCATTCCGCATGGTTTGCGAACGGGAACAAATTCGATTTGACCATGACACAGACCTTCACACAATTGCTTCAGGATTTTTTTGTTCACCAAAAATATTCTGTCAGCAAGCTTTTTGAAGAGCTTGATGGATTGCGAACGGGTTCCGATGGCCTTGCGAGCGAGGTCCATCGCCTCGGTGATCACCGAACCGATCGCATCGCCACTATTATACGCAACTCAGTGAACTCCGATAGCACTGGCGTCACACCCAATAACAGCCACGAGTACGACCCACGCAAACCCGATAAGCAGCAACGTGAGATACAAAAAGCGCTGACTGTCTTCCAGCTCACCTACCCGGGCGCGCCGATGATTTTGTACGGGGATGAGAGCG
>DASWHH010000102.1:0-2100 GCA_036398295.1 bacterium | reverse complement strand
TATCGCCAATAAGTTGCTTAAAATCATGTGCGCCATTATCAGGACTCAAAAACCTTATATCAAAGGCTATGTTTCAATCAACCCGATCTTCGTAAAAAATGCTTGACTCGTAAAAAATGCTTGACTTTGTCATAGAAATCGAAATGACAATTCTTAGTTAGTAAACTCGAAAACAAAATCAGCGTTTGCCTGCGCCAATCTGCGTCCGACGTTTTACTTGCTGGTGAGTTTTTCCAGCATCTCCCGGCTGTTGTTGTTGTCGGGATTGAGTTCCAGCGATTTGGTGTAGAATTGGATGGCCAGCTCGCGCTGCCCATTTTCCATGTAGGCTTCGCCGAGGCTGTCGTAGACGTTCCAGGAATCCGGGTACAACTCAACGTTCAATTTGAACACCGCGATGGCTTCGGACATTTTTTTCATCCGCATGCAACTGTAGCCAAGTTGATTGATGGAGCCCTCTTCGAAAACCGGCTTGGCCGAGCCGTTGGCCTTCCTCAAATCTTCATGATAGCTCATCGCCGTTTCCAAGCCGTCTTCTACCAGCAACCGAGAGAACGTTTTGACGGGCGCGTCGTAGCGATCGTAATGCAGCCAGGTAAACGCCGGGTGCTGACCGCCGAGCGCCGCCAGCACCAGGTCATCGCGAATCGAAAGTCCATTTTCACTGTTGGTGAAAAAAACCAGGCCTATTTTCTGATCGTGAAACGCCACCGTATAGCAGCGATAGATGCCCTGATCGCCCCAGTGCCAGAAAGACGTGCCTTCGTCGGTTTTCTGCAATCCGAAGCCGAGACCCCAGTAGTTCGATTCCGAGGGCGAGAAGTCGCTGCGGTTGGTGCAATTCGTACAATTTTTGTCGAGCTGTATCTGCGGAGTCAGCATCTGGCTGGCGGTGCCCTGGCGCAGGGCAGTGCCATTCAAAATTGCGGCGAGGAATTTTGCGTAATCAACCGCAGTGGTGTAGAGACTGTATGCGGCGTGGCCTTCGGTCATGGGATCACGATTGATGGGTTGACCAAATTCGCTATGGCCTACGGCGTAATTGGCTTCGAAGCGCGGCTCCCATTCGTAGCTGCTGTGACGCATGTCCAGCGGTTCGAACACTGTTCGTTTCACAAAATCGTTGAGCTTTTCACCCGTGATGTGCTCGACGGTTTTTTGCAGGTAACCAAATCCCTCGCCGGAGTAGCTGAATTTTTCGCCAGGGGTAAAAAGAATTTTTAGCGCGCCGTCCCGCGGCCGCCAATTGGGAAAACCCGTGGTGTGGCTCAGCACTCTGCGTGCCGTGATCAAGCTATCGCGGTTATCGCCTTCGATGTAATCGGTGGGCCAGTAGGTGGCCAGCGGCGTATCGAGATCGAGCTGACCGGCGTCTACCAGCATCATCACCGCGTAAGCGAAGACACATTTGCTGAGGGATGCCGCTTGAAAGATCGTGCTGTCGTTAACGGCGGCCTGGGTTTTGGTGCTGCGCACGCCGAAGCCGCCGTCCCAAATCATCTCGCCATTTTGGATGAGCGCGATGGAAAGTCCCGGTATCCGCGCGCTGTCCATCCATTGCGGGACCAGCCGCTGAAGTTCGGCGATGAGGGCTTTTGCGTCAACGCTGGTTTTTAGTGGGGGAAAGTCGGTTTGCTGAGAAAAGCAAAGTTTGGTGACGAATAACAGAATCGAAAAGCAAAAAATGACTCGCAGTCGATCAAGCATAGTGGCGTTCCGAATAATCTTGCTATGGATTCAGTGAAGGCGCTCTCAACTGAGTGGTGGAAGAACGACCGGCGCGCCGCCAGATTTCTCACCCCGACAATCGGCAGAGCCGATCCGCTTTGCGGAAAGGCGTCGGGGTTCCATTAGACAATTACAAGTTTATCAACCCAAAATCCGCGTTTATCCGCCCCAATCTGCGTCGGATTGATTTTGTTTTCAACCAAGTCCTCTATTCGCTCACGCCTGATAGCGTTCCCGAATGTTTTCGCTCACGACATGGCCGTCGAACAAATGCACGATACGATGGCCATATTCGGCATAAGCCGGCGAGTGGGTGACCATGATGATGGTGGTGCCCTCTTCGTTGAGAGTGGCGAGTATCTGCATGACCTC
>DASWHH010000101.1:0-2768 GCA_036398295.1 bacterium | reverse complement strand
TTCCCGTGACGCGAAGGTTGTTGAGCTCGTTAAGCGCCTGTACATAATCACCACGGCGGGTCAGGGCATCGGCGCGGCGCAGCGCCTCCTTGAGGCTACCCTCGACCTGCTTCTCCGCCATCTGGATGTCGTTTTCGAGCTGCAGCTTGACTTCATCCACCCAGCCCGGCAGGTGATTGCCCTGGTTTTGTGTTATGCGATCGAGAGCCAGTTGCCACTCGGTCAAAGCTCGCGAGAACAAACCGCTTTTGAAGAAAGCGTTGCCCTTGTCGCGCTGCTGTAAAATAAAATCACGCAGCTCATTCTCGATGGTGGTCTGCTCGGTGTCCATGGCAATCTTGCGAAACGCAGCGTCGCGGGCAGAGTCACTCTTGGTGTTGGCTAATTCCAGCAGCGTCTGGGCCTCCTGAACCGACGTATTCGCCGTCTCGACGCGCATGTTGGCTTCGATGTCGTCGGTGTTTTCGCCCCGCAGCCGCATGGCCACATCCACCAAAGTCTGCGCGGCGTCAAACGCGCGGTTGAAATCCACGTATGCCCCTAAATAATCATTCCCATAATATTTTTTGCGCCCGTCTTCCATGTTGGTGTTAAATTCGGTCTCGCGGGAAAACCACAGCTCGTTATCTACTTTCAGACGAATTTCCCGGTCCCGCCGTTCCTGGGCAATGCGCTGCAATTCGGTTTTACCTTTACCAATGTCGATGGTAATGGAGAAGCGGTGGTTAGCGGAAAAGTCCGCGGCGTCAAACATTTTGCCAAAATTATAATCGAAATGGAAATTGCTGTAGGCGGCGCCGGCGCCAAAGGCAATCACGCCGTCATTCAGACCTACCCGCAGCATGGCGTTATCATGAAATGAATATTCGGCGCCAACATTATACATGGCCGGGGCGCTGCGGTTTTCAAAAAAGCTTTTGTTAAAGTCAAACAGCAGGGTAATGGCGTTGCGCTCTTCGCCGAACCGAATCGGTTTAGCCAGCCCGAGCTTGAAATTTAGCGGGGATATGGCTTCGGTATCGTCCACCAGACGAGCGTTAGGGGTGATAATATTTTGAATGTTCAGGCCAAATGCCAGGTCGCGCAGCATCCCGGAATCAAACTCCGGACGGTACATCAAGCCGAGATCGGCGCCAAAGCCGGCGTCCGAACGGTTGGCTAAAGAAAAATCCATCGTTTGCAGTTTGATACTGAGCCCGGCGCTAAAATTTGATTTCAATTGTTTGGCGTATGAAAACATAAATAGACTCTGGCTGAAGTCAAAGATCGAGCCTTTTGTGCCGTCAACGTCGTACTCAACGACATCGCCGGTCCCGATACGCGCCCATGCAAATCCAAAACTGCCGATGGTAGGGGTTGGATAAACCAGACCCACAAAGTTATAACTTGAGCCAACAATCAGGCTGCTATAATAGAGACTGACACTCTTTTTCTCGATATAATCTAACCCGGCAGGATTAAACAAAATCCCGAACGCGTCGTTGGCTAACGCCACATTGGCATTGCCCAGAGCGAGCGCACGCGCACCGGCGCCTAAGAAAAGTCCCCGGGTACCGCCATCACCAGCTGTCTGTCCATAAGCAAGCGGGTTATGGCTTGCCAGTAACGATAGAAATATACCAACAGCCATCGTTAAGCGGATGAAAAAGTTGTCTGAATTTTTATTTAAAATCAACATGGCCCATGCTCATTATTTAGCTACAGCAATCTTGGTGGTCGCTTTGCCGTGATTGGTGGTCAAAACCGCCACATAAACTCCGTTGAGGATTTTCTGTCCTTGATCGTTGGTACCATCCCAGGTAATCTCCTTAAAACGGCCGTTTGCAATGCCTTCGGGATTGGTAGCGCTGAATGAGCGCGACCACACCAGCTCTCCCAGGAGTGTATAAATTCTAATATTCACATCGGAATCCTGCTCAAGTTGATAGACTATCTGGGTTGTAGAAGATGCGTTATTCCCAAACGGGTTGGGATAATTATGAAAAGTCGCCTCCAAAGACTCGTCGAACAAATTCGAGGGGCCGGGCGTGAGTGCGGCAGAAATGGGCTGGCCGTTGGTATCGATGATTTCCACCAAGCGATTGGAGCCCACATCCCGCGCTTCGATGTCACTTTGAGGGGAATCGATTCGCAATTCAAACGTACCCGCTGTGCTCTGGGCCAACACATCCACCTGAAACTCGATGGAGACGGACTGGTTTGCAAGAATTGATATGGCCGGTTGAAAAGTCAGCACCAGGGGATTGGTAGCGGGCGGAGGTGACAAATTCAGGAAGATCGTGGCCGCATTAAAATAGTCCACCACGGCGATGCGGCTGAAAATCGAATTCGGCGCGATGGGTGTAGTGCCTTCCCGGACAATCATGCTGATGGCGTCAATTAAGATCTCGGTATCGCCCTGGTTTTCAAGTTGCAGCCCAAAGACCGCCAAATTGGTGGCGCCCCGTCGCACGTTTGTGGGCTTGCGATCCGTGAGTTCAATCACCTCCAGCCCGATCCCACGCGTTTGCACCGTGAAGGAGACTCGAGGGGGATTGGGAGTCAGGGGCGGAAGCTGATTGGTATTCTCGTCCCTGGCATTGCGGCTGCTTTCAACTACTTCAATGATGAAGGATTGTAGGCTCAATGGCGGCGAATCGGGCGCTTGAAGATTCCAACTAACCTCTCTCAAACCGGGTGTAATGACACGGAAAACGGAATCTGCCGGGGATGCCAGATTATATCCGGACGGCACGGTAATCCGCAACCGATCATTTCCCTCCAAGGCT
>DASWHH010000100.1:0-6034 GCA_036398295.1 bacterium | reverse complement strand
TTTATTTACATTGGCCATTCTTTGTTGCTGACGAAGTATTCTGAAAGCCTGCTCAAACATGGTGTCGTCCCATTCTTTAATCTTATCATGGAGTTGATGCCAACCCGCGGACGGTTCAAAATCTCTCATTGCATCAAGAATCTCTCTATTTTTCTTACCCGATTTCAATTCAGCCACCCACATCGGCTGAATTTTATTAGCCTGAATAATTCATGAATTTGCCCAACGTGTAGCCTTTAAGCTCAAAACTGCCACCACTTTGAAATGTGCTAAAAAAAAAGTTTTTTGGCCGCTTATGGTATAAGATCCATAAGATCAGATGGATAGAGCCATTTTTTTGAAAACTTATGAATTATTCAGGTTAAGATAAATCTATCAAGATAACATCACCAAGATGAAAGAAGGAAGATAGATCTGTCAGAATCGCAAGTTGATTAGGCTTTTCATTGAACTCATTGACAAATGACAAATTAGAGTTTAGTGTTTCAATCGAAAAGTTACCGATATCCTCTGCTAAGAAGAATCGACGGAGCCTCCAATGATCCAGTTTAAATATTTGCCATATTATGGAATCAATAAAGGATCTAACCATTCGCTCTTGGAAATCAAGTTCTTTTTCAGCAAATCTGCAGGCCTGCCGAATCTTCTTATCACCCGAATGCCTCATACGAAATTCCACTATCGAATTCTTAGAATTGGAAATCCTGATCAACATTTCTATACATCGATGTTGAGCAAGCTTCCATCCTTCATGCACCTGTACCATAAATGATATGAAAGAAAGCCGGTCCCCTCGAGTTGGCCTAATCTTATTTAACCCATATTCACAGACAAGCGTTATTAATTCGTCAATAAAGCTATCAAAATCGGCTTTAGGAATTGCCGCTGGCTTAAGGCTGTGGATAATATCCTTGTCCATGTCATTCTAATTTCTACCTCTTGTAGACTATCAGGCTTTTTTGAACTTGGTAAGTGAAACCCTTTCGGTAACAAATATCGCCTCAGGCAATACGCGTGTGGTTTGAGAGGATTCTGTTTTGTGGATACAATTCGAAAGCAAGAGAAAAAATGTATGGCGTAAAGGGCATGAGCATAGCGTCAAGAAAAGGCGCTGGTGAAAGAAATGGTCAAGCTACCTTCAACGATATATATCTTTGCGATGACCGGCCGAATAGACTTCGATTGTCTTGTGCGAATCATCGACAGTATATAAAATGCGATAATCGCCCACTCTGATTCGATAGCCCTCTCGACCTCGAAGTTTTTTGACAGTGTTTGGACGTGGATTCTCTGCCAGTGAAAGCAGGCTGGCTATGATTCTCTTGTGAATTCTTTCAGGAAGGCTGTCTAATTCTTTCTCCGCCGACTTCTTGATACGAACCGTATAGCCATTCATACTTTTCTGTTTTGTCGGTCCGCAAGATACTCTTCCAATGGACGCGACGGTTCTTTCTCTCTTTGCTTAAGAATTACCATGTCAATGACGTCCTCCATAAATTCCTTTTCCGTGAGAAATTTTTCAACAATTGCCTCTCTTTCTTTTTTGGACATAGCGCGAAATGCTGTCCAAAAAACCTGGGCGGTCGCTTCTGCAGAAGAAATCATTATAGGGATACCTCTTAAAAGTAATCTACGTCGAAGACATTATAAAAAAATACGAATTATCACCTTAACAGTCAAACTATAGTTTTCGGTTCTAGAATGAATCGGCCGGCGGACTAGCTCGCGGCGGTCACTCTGGTGCAGATGCCCGGCGCATCTATTCGTTCTCTCCGATGGCCCTTTCAGCCTCTTTGTCATCTTTACGGCTCTCGTTCATCCCGATTCCACCAGTTCAGATAATCCGGGATACCGGCTCACAGCGCCAATCGGCAACACTTGCAGCGTTCCGGAGTAACCAACAGTCGGCGCTTCGTATTGGTATTCCGTGCGTCCAGTTCGCCGGTAACTTTGGGGTAGCTTCACGAGCCGCATTTCCGGAAACTGCAGGTAGGCCGCCGGCGCCTCCACGCGTTGACCGACCTTCAGCGCAAGACGGCGGATGGCGATGAGATTGGTCGCCGGTGTGAAGCCAAGGTCAACATCGACGCAACTGTTCACGCTTTCATTGAGAACGCCGTTGACTTGCCAGCGTGTCGCCCCGTCGGCTGCGATGCGCAAGTCGACAGCCTTCCTCCCGATGTAGCCCGCGACCCGCGCGTTCCGGGTTTTCCAGGACCCGCCAGCTGCGAGCTCATACTGAAGATGACATGGCTTGCCGTTGTCCAATAAGATCGCGGCTCCCCTCAGACGCCACCCATTGGTCAGCTTGAAGAGGCGGCAGCTATCGTGGCCGGGTTGGTCTACTCTTCGCCACAGGTAAATGGCAACGGGCTTGATCATCTTTGCCCGAATAGCCGCTTGGTCTTGTTTTCCTCACGAATTTGTGTCCGCATCAGAATACGACTTCATTGCTCTGTCTGCTTTTTTGGCTTTTTCAAGTGTACGAAGGAATTATAAAATACCGATTACCGCCTTAACAGTCAAACCAAAACTTTGGTTTAGAATAAGGCGGCTGGTTCTGGTGGACGAAACACGGGTCGGCAATCCCTGGCGCGGGTGGAAACGAGGGGTCTAATCCGCCGACTTCCTCGTCGGCAGAGGTTCTAAAACCCAGACACTGACTTTTTCAAAAAAAGTCAGTGCCTGATCTGCTCACCGGAAAGCGAATCAACTAAAAATCACCGTACGGCATCTTGGGCTGTTTTTTCAGCAGCCGCGAATAAACGGTAAGCGCGCCGCGGTGGTGGGCCGTGTGATCGGTGATGGCGCTGATCACCGTGTAGCGCCCTCCCTGCATGATGGTATTGGCCGGCAGCAACTGGCGGAGCTCATCTTCACTCTTGCCCTTGATGGTTTCGACCGCATTCCTGGTCGCTTTCTTAAACCACTCGCGCGCCGCCTTCAGCGAAGTACATGCCATGGCCTCGCGGATGTGCTTTTCAAAATCGGTGTCAAAGCCCTTGGGATTGAACATCCCGTCAATGCTCCAGTCGATGGTTTGCGCCGCATGCGCCACTTGATGGGCGACCGTGTACATCTCATCCCGCGGTTTGAAATTGGAGTCTTCCTCACTCAGGCAAGAGGTGCTGCGTTCAAAGAACTCGGCTGCCGACTGAATGTCTTTGATCAAGTTTTCTTTAAACATTTCCTACTCCTTCTCTTTAGTTAGATTTCTGAACAAAATCGGATCCGTCATTTCGAGGCGATGTACTGTCAGAAGTCCGTTGATAAATTGATTTGATTGGCACGGCAAGGGAAAGATAAATCGGCGGGGTGACAGCCTTATGTCAGCAGGATATTGAAAACATGAGACTCCATTTCACAATTATGTGTAGGATTGTAGCCCCCCGGCCCTTGTGGGCGGCTGTCTTTGAAACTGAATTTGTGCAAGAAAATCGACCCACAAGGGGTCGGGACTACGCTTTGCCGAAAATATCCTGCAACGATTTTTGAAATGGAGCACTAAGGCCTTTGCACCTTTTCTTTGGATGTTTGCACACTCCCGTAGTGCTTCGCGAGGTTTTTGGCCTCGGTGAGCAGATTTTCCCGCAAAGAGAGCGGCGAGAGAACTTGTACCGACGTGCCGTAGGAGAGCAGCCAGTTTGTTATCCAACTGGAATTGTGGACGACAAAGGTCATGATCACACCGTCTTCCACCTGGGTTTCTTCGACCAATCCGAAGTAATGTTTGTCACGCACGGTAGCAGCCATTTTCTTATCGAACTTCACCCGAATCTCCACCGGATTTTCCATTTCGGTAGATTCCTGCAAATATCGTTTCAGGGAGAAACCGTCGCGCGGGCAAAATGTTTCATTGCGCGTGAAAATGGATTTGATGCGGTCGGTGCGGAAGTCGCGATAATCCTGGCGCAGGCGGCAGTAACCGATGAGGTGCCAGTGGATGCCATAGTAAACCAGGCCCAGCGGCTCGACGTCGCGTTTGGAAAAAGAGTCACGGTAATTGGCGTAATACTCCATCGCGAGAAGGTTGCGCTGGACGATGGCATCTTGAATGGTGGCGAGGGTATCATCGCGGAAACCGTTGCGGTCCGGCGGCTGACGCAAAAACAGGGCAGTTGCCGCCTGCAAGCGATCGAGATATTCATTCGTTTCCTCCGGCAGCACGGATTGAATCTTCAGCAGAGCGGACTCGGCATGCTTGACCAGCGATGCGTCAGTGAGTTTCTCCACAAACCGCCCGCCTAAGAACAAGGCAGAGGCTTCTTCGCGGGTGAACATCACCGGGGGCAGGTGATAACCTTCTACCAGACTGTAGCCCTCACCGGCTTCGGCGGCCACGGGCACGCCCGCTTCACAGAGCGCTTTGACATCGCGGTAAACCGTCCGCGTGCTGATTTCAAAACGGTCGGCAATGTCACGGGCGCGCACGATGCGCCGGCTCTGCAACAGCAAGATAATGGCAACGAGGCGATCGACGCGGTTCATCGGACTTTGGGGCGATTCCAGTTTCAAAAATGACAGGAACATCAAAATATGCATCAAAGGAGGGATTGGATCAAGCAAAAAGAAATACAAAATGAAAATTGAAAAATGCAAAAATCAAATTGAGACCTGCAATACGGGGTCTTTCAAAACCTACTCCAAAGCTCTCCGTTTGGTTCGACATTCATCATTCCTTGTTCGATATTCGGTATTCGCAGCATTTAAAGACTGAATATCGAACAAGGAATAATGAATAATGAAGTTGTGGTACCGACGCTAAATCACCCCTCACTTCATGAGGACTTTTACCTGCCGCCTCGCGGCCCCGGTGGAAGATTTTCCACCAAATAGCGCGTGAGCAGCTCATACAAATGCAGCGTGGTATTATCACCTTCGTTGATACTGTGAGTTCGGTTCGGATAGGACATCATCGAAAACGTCTTGTTATGTTTGACGAGATCGTCAACCAACCATTCAAAATTCTGATAGTGGACGTTGTCATCTCCCGTGCCGTGAACAATGAGCAGGTTTCCCTTCAGGTTCTCGGCGAATGTGATCGGAGAACCATTCCTATATCCTTCGGGATTATCCTCCGGCAGTCTCATATATCGTTCCTGGTAGACGTTATCGTAGAGCCGTTGGTCGCTGACAAAGGCGATGGCCATGCCAGTATGATAAAGGTCCGGATAGCGAAACATGGCGTTCAAAGTCATCGAGCCTCCGCCGCTCCAGCCCCAGATACCAATGCGCCCGCCATCGACGTAGGGCTGAGTCTTGATAATTGCGCGGGCGGCGGCAGCCTGATCCGCGGAGGCGAGGATGCCGATTTGCCGGTAGATGCTTTTGCGCCAGGGGCGGCCGCGCGGCCCGGGCGTGCCGCGGTTATCCACACTCATCACGATGTAGCCCTGTTGGGCGAGCATCAGGTGCCACAAGTACCCGGTCTTCGACCAGCTATCCTCCACCGTTTGTCCGGCGGGTTCGCCATAAACAAAAAAGAACAATGGATACTTTTCCGACGCATCGAAGTCGGGTGGGAAAATTGCCCAGGCATCCAACTCAACACCATCTTCGATCTTAACCCGGAAGAATTCAGCCGGCTTTCGGTTCAGGCCTTCGACATTTTTGCGGGCCTTGTCGTTGCTTTCCAACACTCGGACAACGTTGTGCTTCGGCAGCTTGATCAGCGAAACCACTGGCGGCGTCTCGAAAGTCGAGTAGGTATGGAAAGTCCAGTTGCTGCCCGGTGATAGCTGATAGCTGTGCGTGCCCGGCTGCGTGGCCGGCGACAGGCGTTCGGCTTTGTCCTCGCCATTCAAACGGCTGCGATAGAGATAACGCTGGGTGGGATTTTCGGGCGAGGCGATGTAATAGACCCAACCGTTCTGGTCGTCGATGCTTTGAATATCGACAATATCAAAATCACCCGGAGTGAGCAGCTGGACATCTTTGCCATCCCGCGAAACCACATAGAGATGACGCCAGCCATCGCGTTCGCTCACCCACGTGAAGCGCCGCCCGCCCTCGAGCCATTTCAGGTCGTCGTGCA
>DASWHH010000099.1:0-3325 GCA_036398295.1 bacterium | reverse complement strand
TGCCCAGGGTAGCAAGCCAGCGGCGGTATGGTACCGTAGTCCTTTTTCACTGAAACCCGATTACGCAATTCGGATTCCAATAGCGTTAAGCTGCTGTCGATGCCTTGGTGTATGTCCACCCGCTGGTATTCGGCTTCGTCAAGGCTGGCGAAATTTCTCAGACTTTTGACCAGGGTGGCCACGCGCTCACCAGCAGCGAGCGTTACTGCTAAGTTTTCCTTGAGAATTTTGAGTAATTTTTTGAGCTCGGCGTTGTTTTTGATTTCTGCTGCCGAACGGACGCTCCTGATAATCTTCTCAATCTTCACAATGCAACGGCTGGCGACATCGGTGGAGGCGTTGGCTGCGCCGATTGGAGAGTTAATTTCATGGGCTATACCAGCCACTAGATCACCCAGCGCCGCCATCTTTTCTTTCATCAAAAGCTGTTCCTGGGTAGTTTTGAGCTCATACATGGTTTTCGCCAGGTGCTGGTTCTGCGCCCATAGTTTTTCCGCCTGACGCTCGGTTCTCTCCTTGGCTTCCCGCAAGGATATGGTCATCTGGTTGAATGATGAAGCCAGGCTGCCGATTTCGTCTCGACTCAAAATATTCAACCGGACATTTAAATCGCCTTCGGCAACTCGACTGGCTGCCCGCTCCAGTTCCTGCACCGGAACCGTGATGAAACGGACCAGCCAGGTGCCGAGAAAGACCGCGATTAGCACCGTCACCAACAACAACGTGTATGTTAGAAAACGGGTGTGACGGTAGGTCACATCCGCACGCGCCGCCGCTGCGAACGCGCCCTCCTTGTTGACACGCACCAGGTCCACGAGCAGAGAGCTGAGCTGGTTGTACACCGCACGCGCCTCGCCATCGAGAAGCTGAAACGCCGGCAGCTTGTCATCGCCTTCCGAGAGACGCAAAAACTCAAAGGACAAATCGAGGTACTGTTCCCATTTCTGATCGAATTCGGCGTAAAGTTGACTTTCTTCGTCAGAGTAGAGATTGGGCGCTTCCGATTCATCCCGCAGTTGTTGATAGGCATCGATATTGGTATTAATGCTGTCAATAAGGGCAATCATGGCATTTGCTTGCCCCTCTTTGGACGCGCCCTCACCGGCAAAAATAAACTGCAATTGATTGCGCCGCAGCTCAGAGGTGTTGATATTGATATCGGAAATGGCGATGGCACGTGGCAAACGGTTGGCGGTCACGACGTCGATGTCTTGTTTAAGGGTAGCCAATCGGTTCATGGAATACATATTTACGGCCGCCATGATCACCAAAATAAAGCCGGCGCCGATGCGCTGCTTCTTCGCTAATTTGAGGTCTCGAAAGCGGATCATGTTTCCTAAAGTTCACCTGCGGGCTTGAGAGGTGATGAAGCAGGGCTAAGGCTTTTTCCCCTTGTCAGCGTCTTCAATAACAAATAGGGTTTTAACCTCGCCGTTGATCTTGGCGATGCTCACAAACCCGATCGCTCCGGCTGTTGCCGCCACTTTCTTAACCATCTCGTCTTCCGATTCCAACGCTTGCGGCGGCTCGCCTTCTCCGGAGAGCATCCTCTTCAACCAGATAGATTTCATGCGCGATGGACTTCTACCCAAAAAATCATAGAAGGCTTCCTTGGCTTCTGATTTGGGCTTCAAATCGAACACCACTACCGGCGTCTGGTTGTCCCACTTCTTGATGTCACCGGTGTAGAAATCCAGCAACTCCGCCTTCTTGATTTCGCTGATGGGAACGGACTTGTGGGCAATTATCGCCACCTGGCTCTGCGTAGCAGAAGCCCAGATCAACAGACTCATGAAAATCGGAATTGCGCTTCTATTCATATCAGCATCATTCACAAAATTAAAAAAACACAGAAACGCCGGCAGTGTAGTTGTTAGAGGTATCTTTAAATGTATGATCCACGCTGGGAATCACGACATCGAGCTGCTTGAAGTCAAGCCAGACTCGTGCGAACTGTCCTTTGAAGGTGATGCGATCGTTTAGGTTATAAGAAAATCCAAATGTCGGAACCTTAACGTCTGAAGCACCGTTGACCAAAACACGCTTACCCGACCCATCTATATCCGTATCCGTAATGTCCTCTTGCTCAAACCAGCAGCTTCCGTAAACAAAGAGTCGGTCATTCAAATGGTAACCGAGAGTCGCATAAAAAAAACTCTTGTCCAGACTGGCTTCCTCAATGTCATCATCATAAGTCACCCTGATGAATTCACTTTCCAATGAAACCGGCCCGAGGTTATAGGAGAGATCGCCGCCAAGACGAAATCTGCGAATCTCATCAAATCGGGATGGCGAACCACCAACGAATATCTCCACGCCCTTAAAATAGTTGACGTTATCGAGCGTGGCCGATGCCCCCACTTTTAATTCCCGGAACCGCACGCCGACGCGACCGCCGACCAGAAAGGTGTCGGTGGTATCTACGCCAGTTTGAAAATTCCCCAGGCTATCCGGACGTGGAGTAGAGATATTGGGACTGTTGCCGATGTAAACCGCGTAATCTAACTTCGTTTCTGTCGAAAGCTGACAAAAACCATAGGCTTGAATATAGGCGCGAGTGGGCAAGTACTCCTCAACCGCAATAAACTCACTGAAAGAGGTTTCATAAACCAACGGTCGGACGATGTACGGCAGCAGCGGCGTACGATTTTTTATCTCGTTCAGGTTGTTAAAAATGGGGATTTGCAGGCCGAGCTTGAGATTAAACTCTCTGCCCGAGCGATATTTCAACCAGGCCTCCTCCAAATTGGCTGAGCCCCATTGGCGACTGGAAGAGAAATTATTCAGAAACTCAAAATTGATGAAAGCAGTCCAGTTTTGAGACAAATCCTTCTGGAAGAAAAGGTTAAGTTGCTGCAAATTAAACGTGTTTTGCTCGGGCTCGTCTGCCAATCTCGTGGTATGCCGAAATGAGGTTTGAAAATAACCGAAAATTTTTATATCGCCGGGATTGAACTGCGCCAATGCCCGACAAGAACACGCAGAAATAAGAGTCAGCGAAACCAATAACCTCAGATGGGTCATCAGGTTATCTCCTCAATGGAATTGAATTTACCCACGACACAAAAATAGCATTCTTTTTCAGATTGTCAAACAGAATATGAAACCGCTTGGTTGAGGTTTGGTGTGAAGGCAAAAGTGAATGTGGCAGGAGATCCTTGACGAAGAAAAAAGTGCCACGCACTTCAAAAGTGCGTGGCACTTTCACGCTCTTTTCGATGACTTACCCCTACTCCGACTTTTTGATCAAACGGCTGGCTATGAAATAATACACAATTAACGCCAGGCCGGCCATGATCAACATTGCGCTAATGGTGACCTCTTC
>DASWHH010000098.1:0-2748 GCA_036398295.1 bacterium | reverse complement strand
CCACAATCACCATCTCATTTCTAAACAAACCCTTGACGCTAACAAAAATGTTGAGAACGCCCTGCACCCCGCCGACGGTCACGAATTGGAAACTGAGCGAATCGCTATCGCCAATTTCCGGATTGACCGAGCGGGTGAATGAGTGTCCACGTACGATGTCGCCGAACATCAGTCGCAGCGCCGCAATGTTGTGCACGCCGCCATCGGTGATGAAACCGCCGGGAAAACGATTCTCCACGCGCCAGCCGGTCTGGTAGTATTTGTTGTTGGCATCCACCAGTCGAAAGACATTCCAGAAAACCGCTAAAGGCTCACCGATTCTGCCCGCGGCCATAAGCGCTTTGAGGCGAAGAAATACGGGATGATAGCGAAAATTTTCCGCCACCATTTTCACCTGTGGGAAACCGCTGTCCAATTCCAGCATTCGCCGTGCCTCTTCCAAATCGTGAGCGATGGGCTTTTCCACGATGACATGCTTGCCGGCTTCAAGCGCCGCGCCGGTAATTTCATAGTTCGAATTATAAGGAACGGCAATATCCACCGCCTCGACATCGGCTCGGCTGAGCAACTCACGATAATCGCATACGAATGGCGTTCCGCCGAGCAAATCCGAGCACGCTTTAGCCTTCGGCTCGTTATTGTTACAAACGACGGCGATTTCGAATTTGTCCTGAAGTTTGAGGAGGGCGGGTACATGCAATTCTCGAGTGGCGATACCGCAACCGATGATACCCAGTTTAACCGGTTTCACAAAATCACCCTCCGGCTCGCTTTACCCGGTATCCGACGGCGGAAAGAATGGCGATGACTTTCTCCCGCAGATCTCCCTGCATGAGGATTTCCCCATCTTTAATTGTGCCGCCGACTCCGCACCTGGTTTTGAGAGCTCGCGCGAGTTCGTGCAGATCGCGGCCGCTTCCAACGAAGCCGGTGATCAACGTCACGATTTTGCCGTTGCGCTGCTTTTTATCCAGCCAGATTTTGAGATTCTGCTGGGCCGCCGGAAGAGTTGCAGGTTCGCCGCGTGATTGTGGTTCCGATTTGAAATCCGGATTCGTTGAGTAAACGGTGCAGTTTCTTTCGGATTTGGTTCTGGTCATTTTTTCCGCGGTGCCTTTCATGGCCGCAGGCTGAAGCCCGCGGCTACCTCCGTCAAAACTTTTACTAAACCTTCGCGGTTTAGTAAACGTAAATATCGCCAACGATTTTACTTATTCTTGCCTAAACAAGCAAAGGAAAAAAACTCCCCACGGCAGGCATAATTAACTATTACAAATTTCGTCTTGACTTACGTGATGAAGTTTAATAATATTCGCCAAAATGGATACAGCACATGGAAACTTCCGTAGTCACTGTCAAAGGTCAAATCGTTGTCCCGGCGGAGATCAGACAAAAATTCGGAATCAAGAAAGGCACAAAAATCGCCTTTATCGAACAAAATGGCAAGCTCTTCATCCAGCCGCTTGATAAAGGCTATTTTGAAAGCCTGGCTGGCACAGTTGGGACAGAAGGAAAGATGCTCAACTCACTCATGAAAGCTAAGAAAATAGAGCGCGAGATTTAGGGCTCTAAGTTACGACGATGCCAAGAACCGCCCAAAACGTCCAGATCGGCAAACGCAAGATCGAGTTGTCAAATCTCGAAAAAGTGCTGTTTCCAGACGATCATTTTCTGAAGGCGGAGCTTATTCAGTACTATCTGAAAATCGCGCCGACAATTTTGGCGCACATCAAGGGTCGACCCCTGTCGCTGGTGCGCTATCCGGACGGAATTTACGGCGAGAAGTTCTATCAGAAAAATCGCCCGGAGTGGGCGCCGGAGTGGATTGAATACGTGACGCTCGGCGAAGAGGCCAAAGATTACATCCTCGCCACCGAAGAGGCATCGCTGGTGTGGTTAGCCAATCTGGCCTGTATCGAGCTGCATCAAATGCACTCCCGCAAGCCGCACTTTGATCGGCCCGATTATTTTGTATTCGATCTCGATCCGCCCGAAGGTTATCCCTTTTCCGACGTGGTGGAAATCGCCTTGGCGTTGCGCGAGCACATCGCAAGCTTCGGCTATCATCCCTTTGTAAAAACCACCGGCGGCAAGGGACTGCACGTACTCGCGCCCATAGAACCGAAGTGGGATTTTCACATGGCCTTTGAGGCAGCGCAGGCCATCGCCAAGCCCTTTGTGGAAGCACACGCCAAAGAGACGACGCTGCACATCAAAAAAGATGCGCGCAAAGGCAAAGTGCTGGTGGATATCTATCGCAACCGCGGTGGCCAGTCGATTGTTTCGCCCTACAGCGTCCGCGGACGCGCCGGCGCGCCGGTCTCCATGCCGCTGAGTTGGGAACAGCTCGCCGAAACCAGCAGTCCGACGGATTGGAACATGCAAACCGTCATCGAAAAAGTCATCGAAGAGGGCGACGCCTGGGAGGCTGTCGGCGCGTATGCCGTGGCGCTGCACACGGAGCGCAAAGCTGCAAAAACAGTGAAGCCCCTTCCGCCATCAAGAAAGCGTAAGACGCCGGAAGCTCTCAAAAGCTATGAGAAAAAACGCAGTTTCGAGAAAACCCCGGAACCGCGGCCACAAGTCGTCGCCGGCGAGGGCAACGCGTTCGTTGTCCACCGTCACCATGCCTCGCGTTTACACTATGATCTGCGTTTGGAAAAAGATGGCACCCTGAAATCGTGGGCGGTGCCGAAAGGCTTGCCGCCGCGGCCGGGCATCAAGCGGCTGGCGGTGACCACCGAAGAT
>DASWHH010000097.1:0-3936 GCA_036398295.1 bacterium | reverse complement strand
GGCCGGCAATTTGAGGTTTACCTGGACGTCATCAATATCACCGCCGCCAAAAATATCATAGAGATTACCTGGCATTCCGAGCTCACCGAAACCGGTGAGGGGAAATTCGTCCGCCAGGAGATTTACATGCTGCCGCGGATTGCGTCCATCGGGATTGGATTCAGGTTGTAAGAATCGTGGATCTGGAGTGATGGAGCTTGGACCAGTGTTGGATTAATGGATTAATGGACCGATGGATCATTGGTCCGGCTGTTGCTCGTTCGGGATTGCAATCCTGAACGTTTTCTTGAAAGCGGATTTTACGGTTAAAAGGTTAGGAAGAGCTGGTTTTATGTATAAGATTATGGCCATTACACGTGATTTCAAAGAAACTGTAAAAGCTCGAGCGCTGCGGGATCCTGCATTTAGAGAGGGTTTACTGCGCGAAAGCATCGAATGCATGCTGAGCGGCGACATCGCTACCGGCAAGACTATCTTACGGGACTATATCAAGGCGACCATAGGTTTGAGGAGTTGGGCCAAATGATGAATTTATCACCCAAAAGTTTAATACGAATGTTTGGCCCTTCAGGCAATCCTACGGCTTATAACTTGTTTGAGGTACTGAATACCCTCCGGAAAAAGGAAGGCGTGGAGCTTCGTGTCCATGCGGTGAGGTGATTTCAAATCTAAGTTTCCTTGAATTCGGTTCATCATGAAATGTACCAGCGTGGAGTTGTTGGGCGGCGAATCTTAATCGGGGGTGAACTCGACGCGGCTGTAGATGGTCTGCAGCGGAATGGTCAAATCGACTGCGGTTAATTTCAGGTCATGGTGAACATCATCATATTCCGTGAGGATCCATTTGCCCGTCTCAATGATCGAAAAGTGCTCCACGTGGATCTTGTACTGGTCGACGAGAACGTATTCTCTTAAGGTGGGAATGGCACGGTAAAATTCAAACTTTTCACCGCGGTCGTAATTCTTGGTTGATTCGGAAAGGATCTCAAAAATGATCTGCGGATTGGTGATGGTGTCGTCGCGATTCTGGTAAAATTGTGGTTTCCCGCAGACCTCTTTAATGTCAGGATAGGTAAACAAATCCCTTGGTTCTACTTGAAGCCGCATGTCGCTCACAAAAGCTTCGCAGTTTTTTTTGAGTAGCTTTTGACTTAAAATCACATTTAAATTGCTAACAATCCGATTGTGATTAATCGACGCTCCGGCCATCGCGAAGATTTCGCCGCGATAGTATTCGCTTTTGTACTCCGCGGTTTCTTCAAGAGCCAGATATTCTTCAGGTGTATAATATCTGGTTGCGGGTTTTTGCATGATTGGTTATCCTTCAGAAATCACAATGGGATTTAGCCATTGTCATTGTTAAAGTCAAGCCTCTTGCCGATGAGCATACCGCATAGCGCATGGCGCAAAGCGCAAAAGCTTCGCTCACCGTTACGAGGGAATTGAATTCCAAAGATCGTTTGTGCGACAAGGATTGCAAATCCTTGTCGAGCGGGTTTTGCCTTCGCGCTATGCTCTATGCGCTATGCTCCAAGCGCCTGGTCGGGTCAATACTGTCAAGTTTTGAAAGGCTCATTTGTTGAAAGTAAATTGGTTAACGCAGCGATTTGAAGATGTTCCCGACGACAACCGCTGGCTGTCGGCACGGGAATTGACGGTGCTCGATAAACTGCACAATCCTAAGCGCCATCAAGATTGGCGCCTGGGCCGCTGGACCGCCAAACGGGTCGTGGCTGATTGTCTCGGTCTCGGAGATGATTTGGCGCAAGTGGAAATCATTGCCGCCGATGATGGCGCGCCGGAGATTTTCTTGAATGGAGCCCCGGCCGGCATTTCGGTGTCGATCAGCCACAGCAGCGGCTGCGGATTTTGTGTGGCATCTACAGAGGTTGCGGTTGGCTGTGACATCGAAGGCCTCGAACGTCGCTCCGATGAATTTATCACAGACTATTTCACCGACGAGGAGTCTGCTCTTTGTCGAAACGGGCCGCCGCAGCAACTTGCCCTGTTAAGCACACTGATTTGGAGCGCCAAAGAGAGCGTCCTGAAAGTCCTGCGCGCCGGCCTGCGGCTGGACACACGGAGCATTGAGATAACGTTGGGCGCTACCGAAACCGGACAGGGTTGGCAGCAATTCAAAGCTCGCCTTAGCAGGGGCATACGCAAATTCGAAGGAATGTGGATCGCCCAGCGGGGTTTCGTTCTCACCATAGCGTGGGAGCAAGCGGAAGTTGGCCGGATTCAACTGGAAAAGGGTGAAACAAGTTCAGCAGAATGAAAAACAGCTATTCGAGTAAATCAAGTTAAAAATTATGGGGTTTGTGACTGGACTGGTTGCGGTTTACTGAGGAAGAAAAATAGGTTGCGATTGTATTGAAAAGCAGTTAGATTTCTAAAACTCAGCAATTCATCCGGCAGCCGGCAAAAATTATCCCCTCCCGCCGAACCGTTCAAAAGGAGCCATGCATGTTCAAGAACTATCTCAAGATCGCGCTGCGCAACTTTTTGAAACATAAGACTTATTCCTTCATCAATGTTTTTGGACTGGCTCTGGGACTCGCCTGCTGCTTGCTCATCATTTTCTACGTGCGACACGAAATCAGCTTCGACGCTTTTCATGATAAGTCCGACCGAATCTATCGGATTATTTATGAAGCGCAATTTGGCGGTCACTCCGGAAAGATTTCATCCACACCGGCGATTTTGGCGCCGCTGCTGGCGCGGGAATTTCCGGAGGTGGAATCCACCGTGCGGCTGTATCCGCGCGGCGTGTTTGGTCCGGTGGTGATTAATTACCAAGAATTGAAATATCTCGAAGAAAAATTCTTCTACGCTGATTCTACCTTCTTCGCCATTTTCAGGTTTCAACTGCTGTTGGGCGATCCGGCTACGGCCCTGTCGCGACCCAACACCATCGTCATCACCGAGTCCACGGCGCGGCGCTTGTTTGGTGGGGAAAATCCGTTGGGGAAAACCCTTCGGCTCAACAACCTCACCGACTTTGAGGTTACCGGCGTGGCCGCGGATGTGCCGGCCAATTCGCACTTACAGTTTGATTACGTTGCCTCGTTCACTTCCCTCCGTGAATGGGAGAGCGCAGACGAGACCACCTGGGGTCCGGCTAATTTTGTCAGCTACCTTGTGCTCAAGGATGAAAATCTTGACGCTGCTTTGCAGAAGAAAATTTCGGCGCGGGTTGAGCAGGAATTGGGGAGGGACGCCGGCCACAGCTATACTCTGCAGCCGTTGAGAGAAATCCGCTTGTACTCGCAGGATATCCGCAACGACATTGCCCTGCGCGGCGATATCGGTTACGTTTATGGTTTTTCGGCCATCGCGGCATTGGTGCTGCTGGTGGCGTGTATCAACTACATGAGCTTGTCCACGGCCCGTTCTGCCCGGCGCGCCAAAGAAGTCGGGGTGCGTAAAGTGGTGGGCGCGCATCGAGGTTTTTTGACGGTTCAGTTTATCGGTGAGTCCGTCATTACAACGATCACGGCCGTCGTGCTGGCGATCGGCCTGGTGGAGTTGTTTCTTCCGGGGTTTAACGCCTTCATCGGCGGGAGTCTTCAAGCCAATTATTTCGAAAATCCCGCTGTGCTCTCAACGATAGTAGCTATGGTTTTTGTGGTAAGTTTGGTGGCCGGCAGTTATCCGGCGCTGGTGCTTTCCGGTTTTAAGCCTGTGCGCGTATTGAAAGGTGAACGACAGAGTGGAACGAAGGGCGCGCGGTTTCGAAAGTTATTGGTGGTGTTCCAGTTTGCGGTGTCGGTTTTTCTGATTGTCGGGACGGTGGTGGTGAACAATCAGCTCGACTACCTCCGCCACAAAAAATTGGGATTTCGCAAGGATCAAATTGTGATCCTGCCCATGGCCGACCGCGCCCTGCGCCAGAATTACGAGCCCCTGAAAGCCACCATCCAACAGGACGCCAAT
>DASWHH010000096.1:0-3486 GCA_036398295.1 bacterium | reverse complement strand
AGGGATAACGAAGTAGCCATCCGCGAGTCCTTGCATGAGCGCGCTGGCGCCGAGACGGTTGGCGCCGTGGTCGGAGAAATTGGCTTCGCCCAAAACAAATAACCCGGGTATGGTGCTCATCAGATTGTAATCCACCCACAGGCCGCCCATGGTGTAGTGCACGGCAGGGTAAATGCGCATCGGCACTTTGTAGGGATTCTCACCGGTGATGCGTTCGTACATATCGAACAGGTTACCGTACTTTTCTTTGATAGCATTTTCGCCCAATCGCTTGAGGGCATCCGCAAAATCGAGATAGACGGACCGACCGAATTCGCCGACGCCGCGGCCTTCGTCGCACACGGCTTTGGCGTTGCGCGAGGCGACGTCGCGCGGCACCAGGTTTCCGAAACTGGGGTAGCGTCTTTCCAAAAAATAGTCCCGGTCACTTTCCGGGATGTGATCCGGCGGCCGCGTGTCGCCCTTCTCCTTTGGCACCCACACGCGGCCATCGTTGCGCAGGCTCTCGCTCATCAACGTCAGCTTGGCCTGATAGTCGCCGGAAACCGGGATACAGGTCGGGTGAATTTGTGTGTAACAGGGATTGCCGAACAGCGCCCCGCGTTTGTGGCAGCGCCAAATCGCGGTGGCATTGGAATTTTTGGCGTTGGTAGAAAGATAATAAACGTTACCGTAGCCGCCGGTGGCCAGTACGACTGCGTCGCCAGCGAACGATTCAATTTTTCCGTCGACCAGATTGCGCGTGACGATACCCACGGCTTTGTCCTTTTTCAAAACCAGGTCCAGCATTTCATATCGGGGAAAAAGTTTGACTTTGCCGGCGTCCACTTGGCGCATCAAAGAGCTGTAGGCGCCGAGCAGCAGCTGTTGACCCGTCTGACCGCGGGCATAAAAAGTGCGAGAGACCTGTGCGCCGCCAAAAGAGCGATTGTCCAGCAGGCCGCCATACTCGCGGGCAAACGGTACGCCCTGCGCTACGCATTGATCGATAATATTGTTGCTGACTTGCGCCAGCCGGTAGACGTTGGCCTCGCGGGCACGATAATCGCCGCCTTTCACGGTGTCATAAAACAGGCGCCAGATGGAATCGCCGTCGTTGGGATAGTTCTTAGCCGCGTTGATGCCGCCCTGCGCCGCAATGCTATGCGCCCGGCGCGGGGAATCCTGAATGCAGAAGTTTAACACATTGTAGCCCAACTCGCCGAGACTTGCCGCTGCCGCTCCGCCAGCTAAACCCGTCCCCACCACGATGACGGTGTATTTGCGTTTGTTGGCGGGGTTCACCAGCTTGAGATTAAATTTGTGCGTGTCCCACTTTTCCGCAAGTGGACCGCCGGGTACCTGTGAGTCGAGTTTCATCTATCAAGCTCCTGTGAAAAATATCCAGAGTGGAATGCCGAGAAAGCCAACCGCTAAGACCGCGGCGACAAAAATGCCGGCGCCGTAAATGATCGGCGTGTAACGGGGATGGCTGACCCCGAGCGACTGAAAGGCGCTCCAGAAGCCATGCCATAAATGCGAGCCCAGAAAAATCATGGCGGCCACATACCAAATCACATACCCCGGCTTTTGGAAGACTTCCCACACCAACCCATGCAGATCGCGCATTTCCTTGCCATCGACGTCGGTAATGTAATTGGCGCCGAACTTGAAGGTCTTCAGATGAATAACGATAAAGACAAACAGGATGATGCCGGTATAAATCATGGTGGTCGAGGCAATGGACTTTTTACTGTTGCCTCCGGCGTCGCCGGTTTTGTCGTAGTCAATGGGTCGAGCTTTCATTTTGCCGAGAGTGATGGTGATGGCCGAGGCCATGTGAAAAAGCAAAATGGCAATGAGAATGAATTCAGCCACATAGAGAATCGCGCCGAAGCTAAGTAAGAAATGCGAGTATTTGTTATAGGGATTTGGATTCTGGCTGAAGAGCAGTAGATTTCCGCTGAGGTGCTCGATGAGGAAAATGACCATGGCCAAACCAGTGAGGGCCATGATAAACTTCTTTCCTACCGAGGACCACAACGTTTTGGCGAGTGGCAGCATGGGTGAGGCTCCAAATTTCTTAAATATTATGACTTTGACAAATCATGAAGGCAGGGATTTTTTCGTGCTGAATATAAAGCAGCGAGGTTTAAAAAGCAAGGGATGGAGAGGAAAAATTTGATGGCTATTTTAGTTGAAAGCCCCTCTTGATATTTTGTTATCGATGTCTTATTTTAACTGCAAAAGAAAGAGGTGAGTTATGTTGCTCGAAAAAAAAGTGAGTGTTCCTGATTGGCTGAAAGAAAACGACCTTCTCTCCATGCTTTTGTCCCATGCCATCACAAAGTATGAATTCTTTGCGAGTCATGCCAGTATGTATTCGAAAAAATATGGTTCAGACTATGAATCTTTCAAAAGGACTGTAGAAGATGGCCAGGCCAAAGAGGTTTTTGAACGGTGGGATGATCTGATTGAGTGGGAGGCCTATGAAACAGCGGCGGCCGATTGGAAGGCGCGATCTGAGGAACTTAAGGCATGTTTGACATTATAACTAAGCTTCAAAAGAGTGCTGTTGTCAAACAAGTTCAAGTAGTAGACATGATCGATGAAACGTCTGCCAAATTTTTGAAGTGTTGTGCAGAACTCATCGATGACTCTAAGCTTTATATCACAGAATCCTACACTGCCGGTAAGACCAGGTACTCGTATCACTGGCAGAGCTCATCAAATCAGATGATCGTGCGTTGGGATAATGCTCCTCACTACCGGCATCACTCGACTTTTCCACATCACAAACACGAAGGTACGCAAGTGTTTGAATGCCCGCGAGTTTTAATTGACGAAGTCTTGCAGGAGATTGAACAAGAAATTGAAAATCGTTTTCCAACATCAGATGATGAATTTGTTGCCTAATATCTCCCAAAAAGGACTTATACCGGCCACTCCTCTCCCGTCGCTGCCATTTCCCAAAAGAGATATTCGTAACGGCCCGTCATCTTAAACAATTCAGCCATCCGATCCAATGCGTGTTGCGGTTGGCCTTCCGCCAGCTTATCCAGCGTGGCGCCCAGCCACTCAACATATTGTTGAAATCCCGGACTCGTCCAGTTTTCGATAAACGATTGCCACTGACTTACGCCTTTGAGATTCCTTTTAACCTCCCTCCACGAATCAAAGTAGGCCTTTTCGGCGGCGTAGAGAACCGTGAAACCTTCTTCGAAAGACCGGCCATGCGCCGTTGCCATCAGGAATTGCAGGTACGCATGACAGGTGGGGGAAGGCTGCACATTTTCGAGCTCAACGCCGTGGGCCTCGGCGTTTTCGCGAAACAACTGCAATTCGTTGTCCAGCGCCGGCAGCACCTGTGTTAGATTCGGACGTAATTCGAGGGGCGCCTTCGCCAGCAGCCCGGCGATGAACGGAATGGCCTCGCGGACAAAGATGTAATCCTGCCGCATCCAGGTTTTGAAGGTAGCCTCGGAAATGGAGCCATCGGCTGTCATT
>DASWHH010000095.1:0-7614 GCA_036398295.1 bacterium | reverse complement strand
AGAGTACTTCGCACCTATGATTATGTCCTCAAGCCGCTCGCTCTTGGCATGGGATACATCGACGGCCTCATCGTCGATTATAAAGATACAAAGTACGACGAAATCCATAGCATCGTCACCAACCGCTTGGAGGTAAAAGTCATTGACCCGGTTGTGGAGACAAATTGGACGCTGTGGTTACTGACGGGAACGGGCATCGTTTTGCTGGTTGGGCTTTCAGCGGCTACGGCGGTGTTCATCAGACGCAAAAACGCCCGGGAATCCGAGCAGCGCCGGCAGATGCTGCAAGTCATCCCCCTCGAAGACACCTACCTGAACGATCTCAAACAAAAGATTGATTTGAAAAATCCCAACACCAACGATTCGTTTTCCGCGCTCTCTAAGATTTTGAAGCGCTATCTTTCGCAACGCTATCAGATTTCGGCGATGGAGATCACCACACCGGAAATCACCGGTGAGTTGCAGAAAGCGGCGGTGTCCGAAAAGCTTGTCGAGCAGGTGGCAGAAACACTCTCTGCCTGCGATGTCGCGAAGTTTTCGGGCGCGCAAGTCGAGAGTGGGACACTGGAGCGTTGCTACACTCTGGTTGAGGACATTCTGAATCGGAACAAACGAGAGTTCATCGAATCGACGAATTGAGCACAGGAGTTGTGTAAGGGTGAAATCAGCTGAAGCTGAATATAGAAATATCGCAGGAACTACGTATTGTGAGGTCTTTGACTTCGATATTCGAAATTCAAGATTCCTTGTTCATTATTACCATTATTCAGCAGTTTATGAATCAAGACGAGTAGGGAGGGCAAATGGCAGTTGACATTCAGGCGATTAACGAGAAGATTAAGCGAGAGAGCGAGTTTATCGAAAAAATTACCCATGAAGTTGCGAAAGTCATTGTTGGCCAGAAGTACATGATAGAGCGCCTGCTCATTGGCTTGCTCAGCAATGGCCATGTGCTGTTGGAAGGTGTGCCGGGACTTGCCAAAACTATGGCGGTCAAAACTCTTTCGTCGACTATTAAAACCAAATTCCAGCGCATTCAATTCACCCCCGATCTTTTGCCCGCCGACCTCATCGGCACGCTAATCTATGATCAACGCAATGGCGAGTTTCGCACCAAGAAAGGCCCGGTTTTCGCGAACCTAATTTTGGCGGATGAAATCAACCGCTCGCCAGCCAAGGTGCAGTCAGCCTTGCTGGAAGCGATGATGGAGCATCAGGTTACGATTGGCGAAAACACGTTTCCACTTGATGATCCATTTCTGGTGTTGGCCACGCAGAACCCCATCGAGCAAGAGGGAACTTATCCGCTGCCTGAGGCGCAAATCGATCGCTTTATGCTTAAGCTCTCCGTTGGTTATCCCAACAAAGAAGAGGAAATGGAAATCATGCGCCGGATGGCGGGGAAACCCGTGCCGGAAGTGAAGCCGGTAGTCGACCCCGCTGCGATCATTTCGGCGCGCAAGTTAGTGAGCGAAGTGTATATCGACGAAAAAGTTGAGCGCTACATTCTCGACATCGTGTTCGCCACCCGCAACCCCAAGGACTACGGCCTCGAAGAATTGCAGGATTTGATTTCGTTTGGCGCCTCGCCGCGCGCCTCAATCTATCTGCATCAGGCTTCGAAAGCGCACGCATTTTTGCGGCGGCGCGGCTATGTCATTCCCGAAGACGTTCGTTCCATTGGATTGGATGTTCTGCGCCATCGCATCATCGTCACCTATGAGGCCGAGGCCGAGGAGAAAACCGCCGAAGATATCGTGCGCACGGTGTTGAACAAAATCGAAGTTCCGTGAGATATGATACCGAAGGAAATTCTGAAAAAAGTCAAGCGTATTGAAATTCAGACCCGCGGGCTGGTTAATGATGTCTTCTCCGGCGAATACCATTCGGTGTTCAAAGGCCGGGGCATGGATTTCTCTGAGGTGCGCGAGTACCAAATTGGCGATGACATCCGCAGCATCGACTGGAACGTGTCGGCGCGCATGGGGCATCCCTATGTAAAAGTATTCGAAGAGGAGCGCGAGCTCACCGTGATGCTTTTGGTGGATGTCAGCTCGTCCGGCAACTTTGGAACCTGCGAGCGCATGAAAGGGGAGATCGCTATCGAGATTTGTGCACTGCTGGCGTTTTCCGCTATCAAAAATAATGACAAAGTTGGGTTAATCATTTTCACCGATCAGATTGAGAAATTTGTGCCGCCCAAAAAAGGCAAGTCGCACGTGCTGCGGGTGTTGCGGGAACTGCTCTATCACAAACCGGCAGGGAAGGCCACCAACATTGCGTTGGCGCTGGAGTATTTGAGCCGCGTTGTCAATCGCCGCGCGGTGGTGTTTCTGGTGTCGGATTTCATTTCGGAGAATTATCAGAAAGCCATGCAGATCGCCAATCGCCGCCACGATCTGGTGGCGATCACCATCACCGATCCCAGGGAGACGGATCTCCCCGACGTGGGCTTCGTTGAATTAGAAGACGCCGAAACCGGCGAGGTCATTTTGCTGGACACTTCAGATGTCCGGCTGCGCGAGGGTTTTGCACGGTCGTCCTCTAAAACCATCAAAGAACGCTACCGCCTGTTGCATTCTATGAACGTGGATACTATTGACGTGCGAACCAACATATCTTACACGGACCCGCTCATTCGATTTTTTCGAATGCGGGCCAAGCGCTATCGCTAACGGAACTCAATGGAGAAGGAAAATGAGCACGGGTAACACGATCGCTGCGGCGATCCTCGGCAGCTTGCTAGTGATATCGGGTTGCGGCGAAAAGACGCAGCCCAAAATGGATGTGCAAAAGAAGCGTGATTTTGCCAATGCCTTATACAATCGCCAGTTGTATCACCAAGCCATTGCTGAATACAACGACATTCTGCACAACTACGATCTGCAGCCATCCGAAGCGGCCAACTTGAATTATGTGATCGGCGATATTTATTTCGAGCGCGTCCGCGATTACGAAAATGCTCTTGCGCATTATTTGAAGATCAAGCACCTTTATCCGGATAGCCCATTGCTGGACGAGGTCAACAAAAAGATGGTGGAGTGCCTCGAACGTTTGCAGCGCTCCGCGGATGCCCAACAGGCGCTGGACGAATCCACGCTCATCGAGCCCAGCGCGGCGAAAAAAAGCCGCCCGGGCGAAGTGGTTGCAAAAATCGGCAAAAAGTCGGTCACCACTGGCGATCTCGAATTCGAGATCAGCCAACTGCCGCCGTACGTGAAATCACAACTTAACGATAAAAGTAAGAAAATCGATTTTCTCAAGCAGTATATCGCCACTGAGCTGCTCTACGATTCCGCTAAGCGGAAAGGCCTCGAAAAGGACAAAGAGGTGATCGAGGCTTCGTTTCAAGCCAAGAAAAATTTCATGGTACAAAAACTCCTGCAGGAAGAGATCTCGCAAAACATCGATGTTCAGGAATCGGAGGCGAAGCTTTATTATGATGCTCATAAAGAAGATTACGCTAAAAAGGATGACAAGGGTAAGGTAATCGAGTCGCGCCCGTTTGAAGAAGTGAAAACGAAAGTGATGCAGGATTACATCCGCAAGAAGCAGCAGGACGGTTATGAGCAATTGATTCAGCGTTTGATGCAGGCTGAGGCCGTCGAGATTTTTGAAGATAAATTGCAGTGAGCTATGTTGCGGCGATCGGCTAAAATAATCGTGATCATGATCGCGGCGGCGTTTTGTTTGGCGTCGCAGGGGTCAATCTCCATTGATTCGCAGGTTGACAAAAGTACCATTCGCATCGGCGATTTGGTGAAATACACGGTCACCGTCACCCACTCGGGAGAGGTGACGGTGCAGATGCCGGCGCTGGGAGGCAACCTTGGCGCCTTTGAGATTCGTGAATACACTCCTCCCACTTTAGAGAAGAAAGACGGGCAAATTATTGAGCAAATAACGTATACCATCTCAACCTTTGATACCGGGTCGTTCGAAATTCCGCCACTGACGTTTCGTTACACCGTTCCGGGCGATAGCAGCGAGCATGTGCTGCAAACCGAGAAATTGAAGGTTTATGTGGCGAGCTTAAAACCCAGCGAAGCGGGCGATATCCGCGACATCAAAGGACCGTTGAGCCTGCCGCGAAATTATCGCCAGCTCATTTTGTGGGGGAGTGTGGCGCTGGGCGTCGCGTTATTGCTGGGTATACTTTATTACCTCTATCGCCGGAAGAAAGCCGGCAAAGGTCTACTGCCGAAAAAAGTGGAGCCGGCGCTTCCGCCCCACGCAGTGGCATTGGCTGAACTCTATGCCCTTAAAGGGTCGTCCCTATTGCCCGAAGGTCGAATCAAGGAATATTATGTTCAGGTCTCCGAGATCATCCGGCGTTACATCGAAGGGCGCTACTTTATCGTTGCGCTTGAATTGACCACTTTCGAGCTAATCGAAAAATTGCGCAGGGCCGACGTGGAGACGGAAATTGTGCAGATCATTCACGATTTTCTCGACCGCTGCGATCTCGTCAAATTTGCGAAGCACGCGCCAAACGAAAGCGAAAGCGTCGAGGTCTGGGAGCGGGCTTTCGACATTGTTGAGCGCACCAAGCTGGTTTATGATCTTCCGACTGAGGATGCTCCAACTCAGCTTCGGGATACGTCCAGCGAACCGCCCGCGAGCGAAGTCGTTTTGGCCGAAGACGTCGAGGTAAGAAAGTAAGTATGTTACGCTTTGCCAACCCCGAATTCCTTTTGCTGTTGCTCATCCTGCCGGTGCTGGTATATTGGTATTGGCGCAAACATAAAGGCGCCACAGGAACCATCCGCTATTCCAATATTGGGTTAGTAAAGAATGTGGAGCTGACCTCCAATAAGAAAAAATACCGGCACCTCACGTTTGGGCTGCGGCTGCTTGCGCTCGGTCTCCTGATTGTAGGTTTTTCCCGGCCGCAATCGGGCCGCACCGAGGAGGAGATCATCACGGAGGGTATTGACATCGTTCTGGCATTAGACATCTCCAGCAGTATGCTGGCGGAAGATTTCAAACCCCACAACCGGCTGGAGGCTGCGAAATTGGTGGCCCAGGATTTCATCAAAGGGCGCACCAATGATCGCATCGGCATGGTGGTGTTCGCCGCCAAGAGCTTTACCCAGTGTCCGTTGACGCTCGATTACGGTATTTTGATGAACTTCATCGAGGAAATCGAAATTGGCATGATCGAGGATGGCACCGCCATTGGCATGGGCATCGCCAATGCTGCCAACCGGCTGCGAGACAGCAAAGCCAAAAGTAAGGTGGTCATTCTGCTCACGGACGGACAAAACAATCGCGGCCAGATCGATCCGCTCACAGCTGCAAAGGTGGGGCAGGCTTTCGGCATTCGCATCTACACGGTTGGCGTGGGCACCTACGGCGAAGCGATGTATCCGGTGGACGATCCAATTTTTGGTAAACGCTATGTGGCCATGCCCGTGCAAATCGATGAACCCATGCTGCGCGAGATTGCCAGCCTCACCAATGGTAGTTATTTTCGCGCCACCGACAAGCAGAGCCTCGAAAATATTTTCAAAGAAATCGACCAATTGGAGAAAACCAAAATCGAGGTGAAACAATACACCAGATTCAAGGAACTGTTTGTGCAATATCTATTTTTTGCTTTAGGGCTAATTATGGTTGAGGTGGTTTTGAGCAACACAAAATTTCGGAAAATTCCCTGATGGTTCAGTTCGCCAATTTACAATTGCTGTTTCTACTGGCATTAATTCCGCTGTTTATCGGGTTTTACTATGTTGTCTTCAAATGGAAAACCCGCGCACTGAATCGGTTCGGAAACCTGGAGTTAATTAAAAAGCTCAGCGCTTCCACCAGCCGCAGCCGGCAGATCTGGAAGGCGGCTCTGGTGGTGATGGGCATCGGTTTGATGATCTTGTCGTTGGCGCGTCCACAGATCGGCACGCGTTTGGAGGAGGTAAGACGCGAAGGGGTTGACATTTTCGTGGCGCTGGATGTATCCTACTCCATGCTGGCTGAAGATATCAAACCGAGTCGCTTGCAGAAAGCCAAATACGAAATTTCCAAATTCATCGATAGGCTGGAGGGGGATCGCATAGGCTTGATTGCGTTTGCCGGTGAAGCGTTTGTGCAGTGTCCACTCACCCTCGATTACGGCGCCGGCAAGACTTTTCTGGAGATTATGGATCCCGACCTGATTCCCGAGCCGGGAACCAATGTCGGCGCGGCCATCGCCCTGGCGACCAGGAGTTTCGAAAGTCAGGAGCGCAAGTACAAAGTGCTGATTCTCATCACCGATGGCGAGGACCACGGCGAGGACGCCCAGCAGATGGCCGAAGCCGCCGAGAAAGAGGGTGTGGTGATCTACACGGTTGGAATCGGTTCGCCGCAGGGGGTGCCCATTCCGATTTATGATGAGCGCGGTCAAAACGTCGGGTTTAGAAAGGACCGTCGCGGTGAGGTGATTCTTACCAAATTGGATGCCTTTAGCCTTGGCAAGATCGCCCAGGTGACCGGCGGAGAATATTATTATTCAGCCACCGGTGAAACTAAGCTGGACAAGATTTACGAAGAGATCGCCAAGATGGAGAGAAAGCAGCTCTCTTCTAAAAAGTTTTCACAGTTTGAGGAGCGCTTTCAATGGCTGCTGGCGTTCGCTATTGTTTTGTTGTCGTTGGAAGTGGTTATCTCGGAAAAAGTGAAAACCAAGGGAGAGTGGCGAGGCCGATTCGAATAGATCTTTTATTAGGACGCAGATTAGCCCAGCGTAGCGGAGCCGCCTGCCTGCCCGTCCGGCAGGCGGGTCTGCACAGGCAGGCAAGCAGTTAAAAGAAATGGACTTAAAAATTTCGCTCAAAAAATCCGTGTTCATCGGTGAGAATCCGTGGTCAAAACTTTGCTAAAAAAGCACAATGTTGCTGATTTGTAGTGCAGATTGACACAAGCGCGGCAAAGCCGCCTGTCTGCACAGGCAGGCAACCAATTTAACCGCAAGGTTCGCAGGGAAAACGCAAAGAGCGCAAAGGAATAGATTAATTTCTTGTTAGCGGACTTTGCGCCAGCTTTGCGGTCAAAAACCTTGCTAAAAAGGCAGTGTTTTACAAAATTGTAGTACGGTGGCAAAATCATGAAAAAAACCATCTTTTGTATTTTCTTAAATTTTGCGGTAGGGTCGGCACTTTTTGCACAGGGCCACAAACAAGTTCAGGAAGGCAACGAGCTTTACTCACAGGAGAAGTACGACGAAGCCAACAACAAGTACCGCGACGCGCTGATTGACAATCCCGAATCGCCCATCGTACACTTTAATATTGGCGATGTTCTGTACAAAAAGAAGAATTTCGAAGAGGCGATCAAATCCTTTGATAAAACCACCTCGGCGGACGACGTGCTGCTGCAAGCGAAAAGTTACTTCAACGTCGGCAATAGCTTGTATCGCATGGGCAAGCTGCCTGAGAGCATTCAAATGTACAAAAAGGCGCTTGAGTTGAATCCCGATGACGAGGATGCCAAATACAATCTCGAATACGTGCGGACGAAAATTAAGAACGAGGCCGAGAAACAGCAAAACCAGCCGCAGAGTGGTGAGCAACAGCAGGAACAACAACAGCAGTCCGAGCAGAATCAAAATCAAGATGAAGGAAATCAGGATCAACAACA